>JBDTKQ010000207.1:0-10056 GCA_039935235.1 Caulobacteraceae bacterium | reverse complement strand
GGTCACGTCGACCAGCGTGGTGGCGAAGGCCGCGTCCCCCCCGATGCCGCCGAGAATCGCCGCCCGCGCGCCGATCAGCCAACCGCCGAGCGGCGAGAACGGGAGAAGCTCGCCGGCCGAATCCCGCACGATGCGCGCCCACACGAGGGTGACGAGGTCGCGGGGCGAGAGGCCGGGCGTCAGGACGAACCACGCCGCGCCGAGCAGGGCGAAGGGAATCGCGGACCATGCGACCAGAACCCCCAGACCCCGCCATCCCAGAGCGGCTATGGCGCCCAGCACATGACCGACGCCCAAATAGCCGACGATCGCCGTGGTGACCGCGATCCCGAGGATCGCGGCAAGGGCCAATCCCAGCTTCACGCGGCGCGCGCGGCGATCTTGGGCGGCCGCATGAATCGCCTGGCGAGACGGACCATCGACGCAACGAAGGTCGGCCGCGGCAATCTTGGGTCGAAACCGGCCAGGCGCCGGTCGTTTTCCGCGAGGCACGTATCCATCAGGGCGGAAATCTCGATCTCGTCGCCGAGGGTCCTGGCCCCGGTGACGGTGAAGTTGTTGTCCGGCGGCGGCGCGCCCTCGAGCCCCTTGGCAATGCCGATCCGCTCCCAGATCAGGAACGCCCAGACCGCGAGGATCCGCGCCTCGAACAAGGGCCGTTTCCACAACGGCATGTTGCGCCGCCGCCAAGCCACCCAGTTGACGAAAAACAGGATGTGGCGGCCCTCCTCCTGCATCACCGGTTCGAAAGTGTCGACGAGAGGCTCGGGGAAAAAGCCGGAGCGCCGGGCGACCTCGAACAGGCCGAAAGCGAAGAAGCTGTCGATGCACTCGCTGTAACCGGTGACCATGAAGGCCCATTCGATGTCGCGCGGCGCCATATAGGCCGGCTCGGGCGCCAGTTCGATGCCGTAGGCTCGCACCAGATTGGACAGCACGTGCTTGTGGCGGCCCTCCTCGAAGGCGTTGAGCGCAACCGCCTTGCTCAGCCACGGATCTCCGGCGACCGCCCGGCCATAGGATTTCACCCGAAGACTGGCCTTGCCCTCGGTCTGAACGGCGATGTCCCAGATGGGCAGGGCGATCAGCCGCGCGCGGGCGTCGTCGCTGAGCTGGGGCCAATCGATGACCGCCGGCTTGTAGGGATTGAAGGTGTCGAGCAGCGCGCGGCAGAACAGGATCTTGTGCTCTTCGCTGCCGATCCGGATGCGTCCGGCGGGGGGCGGCCCCCAGGTTTTCGCGCTTTGGGCGAGGTCCATCGCCATCACATCGCTCATCGGCGCCTCATGAAAAATCGGCGAAACCGCCGTGCTTCAGATCGGGTCTTCCAGCCGCTTCCGCCACCCGTGGCGCGATCAGCGCGGCCAGTTCCCCGGCATAACGATAGCCGCCCGCCGCGCCGGCGAAACTACCATCCACGGCCGGATGAAGATAGATTTCGCTCAGGCCCGACGGAAGATGGTCGATGAGGCCGGCCAGCCGTCTCTCGGTCATCGCCCCGCTCCATCGCAGACCGAAGACCTGATCGGGGACGAGTGCGCCGCTGCGTCGGAACCGCGCGCGTGCATATTTACCCCACGCGTCCACGACCGGCTGGCGCGGATGAATCCCGCCCGGCTCCACGCGGACGAGCACCGCGCGCGGCTCGATCGGAACCCGCACGGCCCGCATCCCGAACCGTCGCCCGATGGCGCCGATGAGGCCAGAAATGGTCGGGTGAAGGTGGAAATGTTTGTGAGCGTTGACGTGATCGAGGGTCAGTCCTGTTGCGGCAAAGGCTTCGAACTGGGCGGCGATCTCGGCCGCGAGCTCCCGCCGGGCCGCCGGATGGAAGAACATCGTCGCGCCGGCGGCGACCATGCCGCTTCGGAACCGTCCGGTCGCGTCGACCAGATGCGGAACCTCGCCTGGCGGGAGAACGGGCGACCCGTCCACGAGCACGACATGCAATCCCACCCGCAGCGACGGCATCCGCCTCGCTCGCGCAATCGCGTCGCCCGCCGCTGCCCCGGCGACCATCAGGCTCGTGGCGGTGAGAATCCCATCCCGATGCGCGATCTCCACCGCCTCGTTGACCTGAACCGCCGCGCCAAAGTCGTCGGCGGTGACGATCAGGCCCGTCAAGCGGCGATCTTCTTCCGCTCCTTGAGGAAGTCGAAGAATTCCACGCCTTCGCGCAGGCGGCGTTTCATCATGTCGGGGCTGCGGACCATTTCGCCGACGATCGAGCCGATCTTGCTCGGGCGAAAGTAGAAGCTTTTGTAGAAGGTCTCCACCGAGGCGAAGATCTCCGCGTGGCTCAGATGCGGATAGTGGAGGGGGGCGATCTGGATGCCGTGTTCGTCCACCAGCTCGGCGTGCTCGGCGTCGAGCCAGCCGTTCTTCACCGCCTGATTGTAGAGGAACGTGCCGGGATAGGGCGCGGCGAGCGACACCTGAATGGTGTGGGGATTGATCTTGGCCGCCCATTTGGCGGTCTCGCGCAGGGTCTCGCGGGTCTCGCCAGGAAGGCCGGCGATGAAGGTGCCGTGGATGGCGATGCCCAGCTCGTGGCAGTCCTTCGTGAACTTCTCGGCGACCTCGACCCGCATGCCCTTCTTGATGTTGTGCAGGATCTGCTGGTTGCCCGACTCGTAACCGACGAGGAGCAGGCGCAAACCGCCGTCTTTGAGCACCTTGAGGCTGTCATACGGAACATTGGCCTTGGCGTTGCACGACCAGGTGACGCCCAGCTTGCCGAGCTCGCGGGCGATGGCCTCGGCGCGCGGCAGGTTGTCGGTGAAGGTGTCGTCGTCGAAGAAGAACTCCTTCACCTGCGGGAACGCCTTCCGCGCCCAGGCGATCTCCTCGATCACGTGCCCGACGCTGCGGGTGCGATAGCGATGGCCGCCGACGGTTTGCGGCCAGAGGCAGAAGGTGCAGTGCGACTTGCAGCCGCGTCCGGTGTAGATCGAGATGTAGGGGTGTTTCAGGTAGCCGATGAAATAGTTCTCTATGGTCAGATCACGTTTGTAGACCGGCGAGACGAACGGCAAGCTGTCCATGTTCTCGAGGATCGGCCGGTCGGGGTTGTGGATGATGACGCCCTCGCGGTTGCGATAGCTGAGCCCCTCGATTTCGGCCCATGGCGCCTCGTCGGCGACGTCCTTGATGGTGAAATCGAACTCGTTGCGGGCGACGAAATCCACCGCCGGGGCGGTGGCGAGGCTGCCTTGGGCGTCGACGGCGACCTTGGCCCCGATGAAGCCGGCCTTGAGGTTCGGATTGACCGCCTTCATCGCCTCGACAGTTTTCACGTCGGACGCGAACGAGGGCGTGGACGTGTGGAGCACCGCCAGATCGTAGTCCTTGGCCACGGCGAGGACATCGGCGAGGCTCTGGCCGTGCGGCGGAGCGTCGATCAGCCGGCTATTCTCCACCAGGGCCGCCGGCTGGGCAAGCCAGGTGGGGTACCAGAACGACCTGATCTCGCGCTTGGCCTGGTAACGCGATCCCGCGCCGCCGTCGAAGCCGTCGAACGACGGGGCCTGCAAAAACAGTGTGCGAAGCATGTCGGAAACCTTCAGGTGTGGGAAAGGACGCCGTCACGATCCACGCGGAACCGGCGGCCGTGCCAGCCGACGGTGCTGACCGTGAAGCTGGCGATGAAGACGATGAACGATAGCATATCGCGTGTCGGCATGAGCCACCAGTAGCCCGCGCGGGCGCCGGTGGCGGAGTCGATACACAGGCGAAGGGCGATCCGCACGAGGAGGGCGGCGGCGGCGAGCCACAGCACCGGTGGCGGAAATCCCAGGAGCGCGCCGCCGATCACGGCGAGGGGCAGGGGGTGGGTCACGATGCTGCCGATATAGCCGGGGAAATCGATGCGCCGGACGGTGAACCCCCAGCGCAGCTCGTGGTCAAAGAGTTCGCGGGCCGTCGCCTCGGTGCAAAGATGCGAGACGACGATCGGCGGCATGGCGATCTTGTAGCCCCTGGCGCGCACCGCCCGTCCGATCTCGTAGTCGTCGGCCAGATGGTCGGCGAGGGCCTCGAAGCCGCCGATCTCGCGCAGAACCTGGGCGCGAATTCCGATGGTCGAACCAAAGCATGGCTGCGCCAGGCCGATGGACTTGCCGAGGACGGCGCTGGGCAGGAATTGATAGTTGATGGCCATGGCCGAGAGCTTCGACCACAGACTGGTCCCGGCTTCCCCCACGTAGAGGCAACTCACCACCCCGACGTCCTTGCGCGAAAGGGCGGCGACTACCGTGTGAAGGTAGTCCGGCTTCACCCGGATATCCGCGTCGCTGAGGATCAGAATTTCGTGTTTGGCCCGGGCGGCGATGTTGATCAGGTTGGAGGTCTTGCGGTTGACGCCATGAAGCCGGGCATTGACCACCATGGCGATGTCGAGCGTCGGGTTTCGCCGCCGCAACTCGCGCACGACCGGAATTGCCGGATCGCCGGGGTCCTGAACGCCGAAGACGATCTGCCAAACCCCGCCGTAATCCTGGCGGCAGAAACTCTCCAGAGATTGAAGGAGGCCCGGCGGCGCGCCGTGAAGCGGCTTGATGATTGTCACCGACGGGAGCGCCGAGGTGCGCGGCCGAACCGCGGCCATGAACCGGGCGACCAGAAGCACGGCGATCACGCAATAGAGCACGCCGCAGATCGCGAATGCGCACATGATCCCGCCTGAAGCGGTTTCCAGGGCGTTCACGGGTTCATCCTTTCGATCCGCGACTTGGGCGACGCGGCGCCCGTCCCCGAAACCCGAATTCGCGCGAGGGCGCAAGAGCCACGGCCCGACGAGCCTTCCGGCGGACTTGGGGGCGCTTTCGGTGAGCGTAGTCTCATTCGGCCCCGAAGAGGGGAATTTTGTGACGAGGCGAAGGTGAGCTGGAGAGCGGGTCGACACGAGGTCCCGCGCGCCTCGGCCATGGATGCGTCCCGGCGGCCACACAAACGACCACTCGCCGGTGTTATAGCTGCGCGGGCCGGTGGCGATTCCCGGTCTTCACAGCCCGCGTCGCCGCGGGCGCGCAGCGGAGCGGCTTCCGGATGAGAGTGATTCTGGCCCAGCCCCGCGGCTTTTGCGCGGGCGTCGTGCGGGCGATCGACATCGTCGAGCGGGCGCTGGAGAAATACCAGAGTCCCATCTATGTGCGCCACGAGATCGTCCACAACCGGCATGTCGTCGACAGCCTCAAGGGCAAGGGGGCGATCTTCGTCGAGGAGTTGAGCGAGGTGCCCGACGGCGCGCACACCGTGTTCAGCGCGCACGGCGTTTCCCAGTCGGTGGTCAAGGCGGCGGCCGCGCGGCGCCTGCCCGTGCTCGACGCGACCTGTCCGCTGGTCTCCAAAGTGCACGCCCAAGCCAAGCGATACGTAAGGCAGGGCCGGACAATGATCCTGATCGGTCACGCCGGCCACCCCGAGGTCGAGGGCACGATCGGCCAGATCGACGCCCCGGTCTTTCTGGTCAGCACCGAATTGGACGTGGCGGCCATGGACCTGCCGACCGATACGCCGCTCGCCTACGTCACCCAGACGACCTTGAGCGTCGACGACACCAAGGCGGTCATCGAATCGCTCAAGCGCCGGTTCACCGACATCGTCGGACCCGACACCTCGGATATCTGCTACGCCACCCAGCACCGACAGTCGGCGGTCCGCGACATGTGCAAGATGGCCGAGGTGATTTTGGTGGTCGGAGCGCGTAACAGCTCCAATTCCAACCGCCTGTGCGAGATCGGCCTCGAGGAAGGCATTCCCAGTTATCTGATCGCCGACGCCTCGGCCCTCGATCCCAAATGGGTCGAGGGAAAGGACGCCATCGGCCTCACCGCCGGCGCCTCCGCTCCCGAGGAGTTGATTCAGGAGGTGATCGAAGCGCTTGAGAAGCTGGGTCCGGTCACCGTCGAACCGATGGACGGGGTCAAGGAAGACATCGAATTTCGCCTGCCCGCTGAACTTCGCGGGTGAATTCGGCTATAGTCGCCGATTGCAAATATTGAGAGGATCACGAAATGGGCCTTCCCGTTTCGGCGGTGGCGCGGATCGGCGCCTATATCGTCCGCAAGCATTTCAGCGGCGCCCGACGCTATCCGCTGGTACTGATGCTTGAGCCCTTGTTTCGCTGCAATCTGGCGTGCGCCGGGTGCGGCAAGATCGACTATCCCGACGAGATCCTCAATCAGCGGCTGAGCGTGGATCAATGCATGCAGGCGATCGACGAATGCGGCGCGCCGGTGGTGTCCATCGCCGGCGGGGAGCCGCTTCTCCATCGCGACATGCCCAAGATCGTCGATGGCTATCTGAAACGTGGCAAGTTCGTCATCCTGTGCACCAACGCCCTGCTCCTCACCAAGAAGATCGGCCAGTACAAACCCGACCCGATGTTCACCTGGTCGATCCATCTCGATGGCGACAAACTGATGCACGACAAGTCGGTCTGCCTCGATGGCGTCTATGAAACCGCCGTGAAGGCGATCAAGCTGGCCAAGTCCAGGGGTTTCCGCGTCAGCATCAACTGCACCCTTTTTCAGGGGGCCCGGCCGGAGCGCGTCGCCGCATTCCTCGACGAGATGAAGGTGCTTGGGCTGGACGGAACCACGATCTCGCCGGGCTACGCCTATGAACGGGCGCCCGATCAGGACCATTTCCTCAACCGCACCAAGACCAAGCAGCTCTTTCGCGACATCTTCGCGCTCGGCGACGGCGGCAAAAGGTGGTCGTTCACCCAGTCGACCATGTTCCTCGATTTTCTCGCGGGAAATCAGGCTTATCACTGCACGCCGTGGGGCAATCCGACCCGCACCGTGTTCGGCTGGCAGCGGCCCTGCTATCTTCTCGGCGAAGGCTACGCCAAGACCTTCCGGGAACTGATGGAGGAGACCGACTGGGATGCCTATGGTGTCGGCAACTATGAGAAGTGCGCCGACTGCATGGTCCATTCCGGTTTCGAGGCCAGCGCGGTGACCGCCACCCTGAAAAACCCGCTCAAGGCCCTGTCGGTGACTCTTCGGGGAGTGCGTACCAAGGGGCCGATGGCGGCGGACATTTCCATCGAAAACCAGCGGCCGGCGAAGTTCGTTTTCTCAGGGCACGTCGACAAGATGCTGGGCGACATACGGACAACCCAGCCGCGGGCCAAGAAGGTGGCGCGCGTCGGCTAGGGCGCGGAAGGCCGCCGCCGCCTGACGGGCGGTGCGGATGAGCGCAAGGAGTTCCCCAGGCCGGCGAGCGAGATTGAAAATAACCGCGCGCACATCTGGATCGCCATTCGCCTTGAGGCCAATCCGAGCGGAGGTCGGCAGGGCGTGGCTCGCCGGATCGGCGACCGCCCGCAAGACCGCGAACGGAACCCCCGCGCGGGCCGCCAGTTCGGCGACGATATGCGACTCCATGTCCGCGACCGCCGCGCCGGTGACCTGACGCAAGCGGGTCTTCTCCGCCGCCGTCACGATCATCCGGTCGCCGCCGGCGATGTCCGCGACGATGGCGTCTGGAAGGTGGGCGGCCAGCCTCTCGACCCAGGCTGCGTCGGCGGCCAATCTATCGCCGACCGTCGTCACGGCCTTCCCGATCACGAGGTGTCCGGGACGCAGCGCCGGATCGAGCCCCCCGCCGATCCCGAAACTGATCACGCCGTTGCCGCCGAGCGCCAGAGCGGTGCTCACCTTGACGGCGAGATCGGCGGAACAGCCGCCGCCGACGATCGCCGGCGCCCGTGCGATCTTCCCTTCCCGGTTCATCCCCACCACAACGATGAGGCGCCGCATCGGGACCAGGTCGCCATCGTCACCGATACGAATGCCCATTGCCGAAGCGCATCCCCGGAATGGATGTTGCGCGTCTCTTTTGCTCACATTCCCCATCCCACGCGCGGAGCGTTGGCGCGGCGAAGGTTGCGATACCGGGCCAGCGCCCAGAGCGGGAAAATCTCGGCGTAGCCGTGATAGCGAAGGTAGAAGACCCGCGGAAAGCCGCCGCCGGTGTAGCCCGCTTCCAACCAGGTCCCGGCGGGGTTCTGGACGCTCGAAAGCCATGCGACCCCGCGAGCGACCGCCGCGACGTCGGCCCGTCCGGCGGCCATCAAGCCGAGCAGCGCCCAAGCGGTTTGCGACGGCGCCGATGGAGCGACCTCGTAGCCCGCATAGTCGAGCCTGTAGCTGTCGCAGCTCTCGCCCCATCCGCCGTCGGCGTTCTGGATGGCGATCAGCCAGTCCGCGCCGCGCGCCACCATGGGCGCCTCCGCTCCGAGGCCGGCGGCGCTGAGCGCGCAAAGCGCCGACCATGTGCCATAGACATAGTTCACGCCCCACCGGCCAAACCAGCTTCCGTCGGCCATCTGTTCGCGCTCCAGATACGCGAGGGCGGCCTTCATGCGCGGGCTCGCCTGGTCCTCGCCGAGCTGGGAGAGCATGCTCACGCAGCGAGCCGCGACGTCCGTCGTCGGCGGGTCGAGCAGGGCTCCGTGATCGGCGAAGGGAATGTTGTTGAGGTAGTGGAAGGTGTTGTCGGCATCGAATGCGCCCCACCCGCCGTTGCGGCTTTGCAAGCCCGCGACCCATTCGCGGCCACGGTCGATCGCCGTGTCGCAGCCAATCTCGCCCCGGGAGCGCCGCCGCGCGCGGTCCATGGCCATGACCACCACGGCGGTATCGTCGAGATCGGGATAGTGGTCGTTGCGGTACTGAAACGCCCATCCCCCTGGCCGCACCCGCGGGCGGGTCTCGGCCCAATCGCCGCGGACCTCAAGAACCTGAAGCGGCGCGAGCCAGTCGAGCGCCCGGCCCGCCGCCGCCTCCGCCGCCGGATCGCCCGCTTCGAGAAGGGCGTGCGCCGCCAGCGCGGTATCCCACACCGGCGAGAGGCAAGGCTGGCACCAGGCTTCGTCCGCCTCGACGATCAGGAGTTTTTCGATCGCCGACCGGGCCGTGGCGCGGCGCGGTTCGTCGGGCGCGAACCCGAGGGCGTCGTACATCATCACCGCATTGGCCATGGCAGGGAAAATCGCCCCCAGACCGTCCTCGCCGTTGAGCCGCTCGTCGACGAAGGCGACGGCCCGATCGATCGCCCGGCGCCGGCTTCGTTTCGGAAAGCGCGGCCCGACGACGCGCAAGACGCGGTCGAGGGCAAAGAACCCCGTGGCCCACGGCTCTTTCTGGTGCGCCCCGCGCGGCAGACCACGGAGCGTTCGCGGCGGATGGAGGAAAAGCTCGTCGATCGTCACGCCCCGCGGGTTACGCGCCAAGGGTTTGACCGCCCGAAGCACCAGCAAGGGAACGATCACCGTGCGCGCCCAGTAGGAAATCTTCGACAGGTGGATGGGAAACCACCTCGGGAGAAGCATGATCTGAACCGGCATCTCCGGAACCGCCCGCCACCCGATTACGCCGTAGAGGGCCAGAAGAAGGCGGGTGAAGACGTTGCACGCCCCCGCTCCCCCGCGGGCAAGCAGGGCTTCGCGGGCCTCCGCCATGTGTGGTGCGTCGGGCGGATCGCCGATCATCTTGAGGGCAAAATAGGCCTTCACGGTCGCGCTGACGTCGAAGGCGCCGCCATGAAACAGCGGCCACCCGCCGTGCCTGCCGCGAACCCGCCGCAGATAGGCGCCGATCTTGCGCTCCAGTTCCGGATCCGCCGCTTCGCCGAGAAAGTGGGTGAGAAGAATGTATTCCGCCGGAATCGTGGCGTCCGCTTCCAGCTCATAAACCCAATGGCCGTCGCTCTTCTGGCGCGAGAGCAGGGCGCGCGTCGCCTTGGCCACCGCCTCGTCGAGGTCGGCTCCGAGCGGGCTGGCGGGGGCGAATTCGCGGCGCGAGGCGTCATCCATCGCGCGCGCCTATAGCACGATCAGGCCCAATGAAGCGCCAGGCGCGCGGCGGTGGCGCCCGAGCGGATCGCCCCCTCGATGGTCGCGGGCAGTCCCGTGGCTGTCCAGTCGCCGGCGACACACAGGTTGGCCCACGCCGTGCGCGCGCCAGGCCGCCGCGCGTTCTGTTCGGGCGTGGCGAGAAACGTCGCCCGACGTTCCTTGACGATTTGCCACGCGGGCAGGTCCGT
>JBDTKQ010000206.1:0-4075 GCA_039935235.1 Caulobacteraceae bacterium | reverse complement strand
AGGGCCGGGGCGATCCCGCGAAAAATCGGATAGGCGACCATCATGTCGGCCCTCTCGAAGGTCTTGATCAGGGCGACGAGGTAGACGAGGTGAGTGGCGGCGGAGGCGGCCAGCCACGGCCACGCCCGGTCGGGCAGCGGGAGGAAGAAGGCCGCCGGCAGGATCAGGATGGCGGAGAAGCCGTCGATCAGCGCCCGGCTCGACATCTTGTCGCCGCCGGACTTAAGGATGGCGTTGACCACCGCGTGGACCGCGCCGGAGACGACGACCATGATACTGGCGAGGGCGACGGGCTGCACCCCTTGACCTTTGACCGTGCTTTGGCGTGCCTCGTCAATTCGGCAAAGCCCTCGGCGCCCTTGAAAGCGGGGGTCCGCGCCTCTATTCTATCAGCCCCCGGAAATCCGCGTGGCGGCGGGGATTTCCGGAACCTTCACAGGGCGAGACGAGCTTATCCACCCATGGAAAAAGTACCGATGACCGGCGGGGGCTTCCATGCCCTCGACGAGGAATTGAGGCGTCTGAAGACTCGCGAGCGGCCGGCGATCACCGCCGCCATCGGCGAGGCGCGCCAGCATGGCGACCTGTCGGAGAACGCCGAGTATCACGCGGCCAAGGATCGTCAGGGCTGGATCGAGGGGCGCATCGCCGAGATCGAGGATCGCATGGCCCGCGCCCAGATCATCGACGTCTCCCGCCTCTCGGGAGCCCAGGTCAAATTCGGGGCCACCGTCAGCGTGGTCGACGAGGATACCGAGGAGAAGGCCCGCTACCAGATCGTCGGCGAGCACGAGGCCGATGTGCGCTCCGGCAAGATCTCCATCGCCTCGCCCATCGCCCGGGCGATGATCGGCAAGGAGATGGGCGATGTGGTCGAGGTCAATACCCCCGGCGGGGTCAAGGCCTATGAGATCCTGAAAGTCGAGTGGGTCTAGGCCGGGTGACCGCCGCGCGGGAGGTCCGCTGCCTGATCGTCGGCGCGGGACCGGCGGGATACACCGCCGCGGTCTATGCCGCCCGTGCGCTTCTCGAGCCGGCGATGATCCGCGGCCTGACCCCCGGCGGCCAGCTGACCATCACCACCGACGTGGAAAACTATCCCGGCTTCGCCCAGACCGTTCAGGGGCCCTGGCTGATGGAGCAGATGCATGCCCAGGCCGAGCATGTCGGCTGCGCGATGGTCGACGATATCGTCACCCGCGCGGACCTCTCCGCCCGCCCGTTTCGGATCGCCTGCGACAGCGGCCAGGCGTGGCTCGCGGAAACCCTGATCGTCGCCACCGGGGCCGAGGCGAGATGGCTGGGGCTGGAGAGCGAGAAGGCTTTTCAGGGTTTCGGCGTATCGGCCTGCGCCACGTGCGACGGGTTTTTCTATCGCGGCAAGGATGTGGTGGTGGCCGGCGGCGGCAACACCGCGGTCGAGGAGGCGCTCTTCCTCACCAAGTTCGCCTCCAAGGTGACGCTCGTTCACCGCCGGGACGAGCTGCGGGCGGAGAAGATCCTTCAGGAACGCCTGTTCGTCAATCCGAAGATCGAGGTGGTGTGGGACCACGCGGTCGATGAGGTTCTCGGGACCGCCGAGCCCCGGGGCGTGACCGGCGTGCGGCTTCGCAACGTGAAGACGGGGGTCCTCATGGAACGCGCGTGCCACGGCCTGTTCGTCGCCATCGGCCATGCCCCCGCCTCGGAGCTGTTCAAGGGCCAGTTGGCGATGGATGCCGCCGGCTATCTGAAGGTGACACCCGGAAGCACGGCCACCGCGGTCAGGGGCGTGTTCGCCGCCGGCGACGTCACCGACGATGTCTACCGCCAGGCGGTCACCGCCGCCGGCATGGGGTGCATGGCCGCGCTCGAGGCGGTCCGCCTCCTCGCCGAGGAAGATCACGCCGCCGCCCACCATCCGCTCGGCCACGCCGAGGCGCAAAGGATCGGCACCTGGTGATCGGCGGGGGCGCGGTCCGATCCAGAGCCTGATGGGTTTGCACGGAACAGATGCAAGCGCTGAATCAGGCTCTACACTCTTGAATCCAGAGCAAATTATCCCCGTTCAGATGATTCCATCTGAACGGGGTTTGCTCTAGGGACCGCCGCCCACCGGCAGTTTGTCGGAGAAGGCCGGCCGGTCGCCGGGCGACGGCGGCGCGGTGGGCGTCACATGGGTGTCCATGCCGGCGAGAACCGCGTTGATCCGTTCGACCTCGTCGCGCGTGGGCGCCCGGCGGCCGAAAATCACCTGGCCGGCCACCCGGCCGCGCAGCCCGCCGGGGGCGTTGGCGTCGACCAGGGTGTAGGTTTCCGCCGGCGTTCCCGGCACGGCGCCGGTCGCCCTGGCCGCTGCCAGGGTCTCGGGCGACGGCCCCGCCATGGAGACGCGCAGCTCGCCGCCGCGGTATTTCTCGCGAAAGCTCGCCGCCTGGCCGGCGGGACCGGGGAAGCGATAGAAGATGTGGGTTCCGATCTGGCGGATCTTGACGAAGGTCGGACCCCACCTGGGGAAGACATAGTCGGCGTGATAGGCGGTCGCCGTTCCGACGTCGGCCATGACGAAGCCGTCGAGGGCCTGGCCGGCCACCGCCTTGGCCCTGTTCCAGAACTCCGCCATCGGCGGCCGCACGCGCGATCCGTCGCAGGTGAAGGAGAACTGGCATCCGGTCGCCTGCTGGGAGCCCTGATAGACCACGCCACAGACCGATTTGGGGAAGGCCGGATGGCGCACCCGGTTGAGGATCGTCTGGGCCACCGCTTGCTGGCCGGCGGTCGGTTCGAGGGCCGCCTCGTAATAGATCGCCTGGGTCAGGCAGAAGAGCGCGCGGGCGCGCTCGGCGCCCCGGGCGCGAAGGACGAAAGGCGTGGCCGGCGACGGCGTCGCCCCCAGGGCGGGCAGCAAGGCGTTGACCTCCCGCGCCCGCCGGGGGTCCAGGGACCCCAGCCCGAGGTTCGGCGGATCGGCGAGGTCGACCACCTCCCATCCCTCCGCCCGCCCACCGAGGCCCGGGCCGCGCCCGCCGTCGAGCCGCCCCGCGAGGGCCAGTTCGGCGGCGCCCATACTTCTTTCCAGTCGGGCCTGCGCGCCCGGCGCGGAGAGGCGCGCGGCGAGGGCCGGCGAAGCGCGGGGCAGTCCCTTGCCGGGGGGCGGGGCCGCGCACGCCGCCAGGACGATGGCGAGAGCGGCGGCCGGCCCCGGCCTTGCCGCTCGGCCGATCAAAATTCCGGGTGCGCGCGCGATTGGTCCTTTTCCCTTCGGCCCGGCGGGTCTATATCTCGAAAACACTTATGCTCACAAATAGCATAAGTCGGGTCGGGTCGCCGCGAAACGAGCGGTCCGGCGCCGAAACGGGCGGAAGAAATGCTCATCTTGAGCATAAGGAGCGGAGTCAATGGCGGACGGATCGGCCCCCTTGGTCTTCGACGGCGCCGTCGAGGCGGCCACGCGGGACATCTTCGAAAAGCTCGGCGACAAGGTCACGCCCCTCGAGTGGCGCCTCCACGCGCCGCTGATCGCCCAGATCGGGCGGCTGAAGCGGGAGAAGAACGCCGTCGTTCTGGCCCACAACTACATGACTCCGGAAATCTTTCATGGGGTCGGCGACTTTGTCGGCGACAGCCTCGCTCTCGCTCGCGAGGCGGCGCGGAGCGACGCGGCGGTCATCGTCCAGGCGGGCGTCCATTTCATGGCCGAGACCTCCAAGGTCCTGTGCCCGGACAAGACCGTGTTGATTCCCGATCTGCGGGCGGGATGCTCTCTCGCCGCGTCGATCACAGCGGCGGATGTGCGCCTGATCAAACAGCGCTTTCCCGGCTTGCCGGTGGTCACCTATGTCAACACCAGCGCCGCGGTGAAGGCCGAGACCGATATCTGCTGCACCAGCGCCAACGCCGTTCAGGTGGTCGAGTGGGCCGCCCGGACCTTCGGCGTCGACCGCGTGATCCTCCTTCCCGACGAGTTCCTCGCCCGCAACGTCGCCCGCCAGACAAACATCGGCATTCTCGCCTGGCAGGGTCGGTGCGAGGTCCACGAGCGGTTCACCGCCGCCGATATCGCCGAACTGCGCGAGGCATGGCCGGCGGCGAAAAT
>JBDTKQ010000205.1:0-4121 GCA_039935235.1 Caulobacteraceae bacterium | reverse complement strand
AGACCACCATCGTCAGCTTCGGCGACCAGTCGGTGAGCCTGACCCCGGCGCCCGATCAGCCCTACACGCAGGAATTCGTTTTCTTCTTCAAGGTGTCGGGCCATCTTTCGTTCACCGATAGCGGCCCGTCGGACGGAATGGGAAATCTGCTCGACGACGTGTTCGCCGAGACCCCGTTGCCCGAACCGGCGACGTGGACCCTGGCGCTCGCCGGCCTGGGCGCGGTCGGCGCGGCCCTGCGCTCGCGCCGCAAGGGCGTTTCGACGGCCTAGTCGCCGGCCAATATCGCCCAGGTGTCGGCCCCGTCCAGCCGCTGGATTTTCGCCCTCGCCAAGGTTGCCGGTTCGAACAGTCGGGCGTTGACCCCGGTGCGGCCGGCGTTCGCGCCCAACCCCTCCCAGTGGGTTGTGCAACCGCAGGCGCGGCAATGGCAAAAGGCCACCGACGGATCGCCCTCGGCCTCAAGGTCATCGCGGACATAGCGCGCCACCGCCTCCGGCGCGGCCTCGACCACCACTTCGGCCGCCGGATAATAGGCCCACAACACCCCGAGCTTTCGGCAGATCGAGCAGTTGCAGTCGGTGACCTGCGTCGGCGCGGAGGGAACGGCGAGGCGTACGGCCCGGCAATGACAGGTCGCTTCGATCATTTCTCCCCCGTCGGCGGTTCAGGCTAGATGGTCGCCCGAAGATAGGCGCGTCACGCCGGGGGCACCATGCCGAAGGTCGAAAACCTGTTCGCCACCCGCGTATTCGAGGCGTCGCTCGCGGGCGACGCCGGCTTCCCCGCGTTCAACGCCGAGCTCGAGACGGCGTGCCTGATGCTGGCGCGCGAGGATTTGGCCGGGCGCGCGTGGTGCGGGGCCAACGGCTATGGCGGCTACACTTCCTATGCCTCGCTGAACGACCTGCCGAAGCGCGCCACCGTCTTTGGCGAGGTGAAGCGGCGGCTGGATCGTCACGCGGCCGCCTTCGCCGACGCCCTGGCCTTCGATCTGGGCCCTCGCGGCAAGCTGCGCCTCGACAGTCTGTGGGTGAGCGTGCTTGGCGGCGGGGCCGCCCATTCGGGGCACATTCACCCACACAGCGTGATTTCCGGAACGCTCTACGTCGCCGTTCCGCCGGGGTCCGGCGCCCTTCGGCTGGAGGATCCGCGCTTGCCGCTGATGATGGCCGCGCCGCCCAGACGCGCCGACGCGCCGAGAGACGCGCGCGCCTTCGTCACCCTGGAGCCGGCGCCGGGAGCCCTCTTCATGTGGGAAAGCTGGCTGCGGCACGAGGTGCTGGCCAATCGCGCCAGAACCCGCCGGATCAGCCTCAGCTTCAACTACGCGTGGCGCTGAGCAAGGGCGTTGCGCAAGGTCCGGAGCGGCCGCACAAGACGCCATGACCGATCCCCGCGCCCCCAATCCTCTGAAGAAACCGGTACGCATCGTCCAGCTTGGGCGCGTTCGGGTGGACGACTATGCGTGGATGAGGGACGACGACTGGCGGGAGGTCCTGCGCGATCCGGCGCGGGTGCGGGACGACATCCGCGAGCACCTCGTCGCCGAGAACGCCTGGTGCGCGACGGTTCTGGCCGGGACCGGGGGCCTTCGCGCGCGCCTGTTCGAGGAGATGAAGGGCCGGATCAAGGAGGACGACGCCTCGGTCCCCACGCCCGACGGCCCGTTCGACTATTTTCATCGCTATGAGGCCGGCGCCCAGCATCCCCGCCACCTTCGCCGCCCGCGCGGCGGCGGCGCGGAGACGGTGTTGCTCGACGAGGAGGCTGAGGCGGCGGGCAACGCGTACTGGTCGGTGGACGCCGCCCACCATTCGCCCGACCACGCCCTCTACGCCTTCGCCGTCGACGAGCAGGGCTCGGAATACCACGCGATCCGCGTGCGCGACCTGGCCACCGGCGAGGATCTCGCGGACGGCCCGGCGAACGCCACCGGCTCCTTCGCCTTTTCGCCCGACGGGGCGTGGTTGTTCTGGGTGTGGCGAAACGAGAATGCGCGGCCGGCGAAGGTCTTCCGGCGCCCGGCGCGCGGCGGCCCCGACACCCTGGTCTATGAGGAGGCGGACGAGGGCATGTTCCTCGGCGTCGGCGTCGTCTCCGACCGCAGCCACATCCTGATCGCGGCCCAGAACCAGGAGACCAGCGAGGCATGGCTGATCGGAGCCGATGAGCCGACGGCGGCGCCGCGCGTGGCCGCGCCCCGGCGCACGGGCGTGCGCTACGATCTCGACCGGTGGACCGACCGCTGGGTTATCCGCACCAACGACGGCGGCGCGGTCGATTTCAAGCTGATGATCTCCACCGAGGCGATCCCCGCGGTCGCGAGCTGGCGCGACCAGGTCGCGCACAAGCCCGGACGGCTGATCGCCGGCGTGGCGGCCTGGCGCGATCACCTCGTGCGGCTCGAGCGGGAAGACGCCCGCGACAGGCTGGTGGTCATGGCCCGCGACGGCGGCGAGCACGCCATCGCCTTCGACGAGGACGCCTATGCCCTGTCGCTCAGCGGGGGCTACGAGTACGACACCCGCCTCGCGCGCTTCGTCTATCAGTCGCCGACCACCCCGCGCCGCTGGTTCGACTACGACATGGAAAGCGGCGCGCGGACCTTGCGAAAGACCCAGGAGGTGCCCTCCGGTCACGACCCGGCGCTCTACGAGACCCGCCGTCTCCACGCGACCGCGCCCGACGGGGCCCTGGTCCCGATTACCGTCCTGATGCGCCACGGAACCGCGCTCGACGGGGCCGCGCCGGTGATGCTCTACGGCTACGGCGCCTATGGCTATCCCATGGAGCCGGTGTTCTCGACCCAGGCCCTCAGCCTCGTCGACCGGGGATGGATCTGGGCCACCGCCCACGTCCGTGGCGGCTCCGACAAGGGATGGGGCTGGTTTCTCGACGGTCGGAAATTCGCCAAGAAGAACACCTTCACCGATTTCATCGCCTGCGCCGACCATCTGGTGGACCGGGGGTACGGCCGGTCCGGGCGGATCGTGGCCTATGGCGGCTCGGCGGGCGGGATGCTGATGGGGGCGGCGGCCAATATGCGGCCCGAACTGTGGGCCGGGATCATCGGGGCGGTGCCCTTCGTCGATGTGCTCAACACCATGAGCGACACCAGCCTGCCGCTCACCCCGCCCGAGTGGCCCGAATGGGGCAACCCGCTCGAGGACCCGGACGCCTATGACTACATCGCCAGCTACAGCCCCTATGACCAGATCGCCGCGCTGCCCTATCCGGCGGTGCTCGCGCGGGCCGGGCTCACCGATCCGCGCGTGACCTGGTGGGAGCCGGAAAAGTGGATCGCCAAACTGCGCGACCACACCACCAGCGGCCGGCCGGTTCTGCTCGAGGTCAACCTCGGCGCCGGTCACGGCGGGGCCTCCGGGCGGTTCGATCACCTCAAGGAGGTGGCCCTGGACTACGCCTTCGCCATATGGGCGATCGAGGGAGAGGGGGCCCTGTGATCGTGCGGCCGGCGGGGGAGGCGGACATCGCGGCGGTCACGGCGATCTACGGCCACCACGTTCTCCATGGCCTCGGCACGTTCGAGGAGGTCCCGCCGGAAGCCCCGGAAATGGCCGCGCGGATCGCGGGGGTGACCGCGTGCGGATTGCCCTACCTCGTGGCCGAGGGCGATGGCGGGATTGTCGGCTTCGCCTGCGCCACGCCCTTCCGTCCCCGCCCCGCCTATCGCCACACGGTGGAGGACAGCGTCTATGTCGCCCCGGGCGCCGCCCGGACGGGTGTCGGTCGCGCGCTGCTCGCCAGGGTGATCGCCGCCTGCGAGGCGCGGGGCCTTCGCCAGATGATCGCGGTGATCGGCGATTCCGCCAATGTCGCCTCCATCGGACTTCACGCCGCCTTGGGTTTCGACCGGGTCGGCCTGCTCACCGCCGTCGGCTTCAAGCACGGCCGGTGGGTCGATACGGTGTGGATGCAACGCAATCTGCGCTCGTAACGGGGGTCTGCGAGAGCCTCACCGGCCGTCCGTGGGGGGTGTGTTCGTAGGCGTGGGTCCACGCGACCTTGCGGGCCGCCAGTTCCGCTGGCGTGGCGAGGCCGCGGGCGGTGACGAGGGTTTCGAGGGCGGCCAGCCAATGGTCGTAATAGGCCGAGCC
>JBDTKQ010000204.1:0-4774 GCA_039935235.1 Caulobacteraceae bacterium | reverse complement strand
CCGCGCGCCGCTCTCGTCGGCGACGCCGCCCACGCCATCCACCCGATCGCCGGTCAGGGCCTGAACATGGGCCTCAAGGACGCCGCCGCCCTGGCGCAGGTGCTCACCGAGGCGATGCGGCTGGGCGAGGACATCGGCGCCGAGGCTGTGCTGGCCCGCTACGCCCGCTGGCGAAGCGTCGACAATATCGGCGTCGCGGCGGCCACCGACCTCTTCAACCGCCTGTTCTCCAACGACAATCCCGTCCTTCGCGCGGCCCGCGGCATGGGCATGGCGGCGGTCGACAAGATCGGCCCGGCGCGGCGATTCTTCATGCGCGAGGCCGGCGGCGGGGCGGGGGATCTGCCGCGGCTGTTGCGCGGCGAGGCGCTGTAGGCCGCGACTACTCCCCCTCGCCCAGCGCGCGGGCCTCTTCGGGGAGCATGATCGGCACGCCGTCGCGGATGGGATAGGCAAGGCGGGCCGAGCGGCTGATCAGCTCGCCTTTGTCCCGGTCGTAGTCGAGTGTCCCGTGGGTCACCGGGCAGACGAGGATTTCCAGAAGGCGCGGATCGACCTGGGGGGCGGGCGGGGCGTCGTCGGTCATGGGCACATCTTCTACTGCATCGACGGCGGCCGGTCATCGTCCTCGTCGCAGTGCGTGGCGGCGCCGATCTCGAGCAGGGCGCACAGGGCGGCGCGGCGTTCGTCGAGAGCCGGCGCCTCGAGCAGCGCCTGTTTCTCCGCCGGATCGAGGGGAAGGGCCATGCACAGGCTGTTGATCAGGGAGGGACCGGGGGCGGCGGCGACCACGTCCCATTCGATGCCCAGGCCCCGCTGGTCGAGATAGCGGCGAAGGACGTCGAGGAACGGCGCCCGCTCGAACTCCACCTGGTCGTCGTCGGTGTCCAGATCGTCCTCGAAAGCGCCGAAGGCCGCGGTCACCCGGCGATAAGGCGCCGGCGTGGGAAGCTCCTCCCCGGACTCGAACCGGCACACGCCGGTCAGGGCGATGAGATAGCGTCCGTCGCCGGTCTCCGAATAGCTGGTGATCCGGCCGGCGCAGCCGACCCGGGCCAGGCCGACCCGGGTGCGCACCCCGCGCCGGCCGGTCTGGATCATGCCGATCAGCCGGTCGCCGGCCATGGCGTCGTCGATCATGTTCAGATAGCGCGGCTCGAAGATCTGCAAGGGCAGAACGCAGCCGGGAAGCAGAAGCGCGCCGTCCAGCGGAAACACCGGGATCACCTCCGGCAGGTCGCTCACCTTCCTGTAGCCCGCGGGCGTCATTGGGCGCGACCTTGCTAGGCGAACAGGATCGTCGACAGGCGTTTGCGGCCCTGCCTGGCGGTGTCCGACGCGAAGCCCGCGGCCTCGAAGACGGTGAGGAGCTGGGCGCGGGCGGCGCCCTCGTTCCAGTCGCGGTCCTTTTCCAGAATGGTCAGGAGGTGGTCGGCGGCAACGTCGAGCCGGCCCTTGCCGGCGAGGGCCTTGGCGAGTTCGAACCGCGCTTCGTGGTCGAGAGGGTCGGCGGCCAGTCGCCGCTCGGCGTCGGCGGTGTCGCCGGGTGCGGCGGCGGCCAGGGCAAGGGCCGCGCGGACGCTCTCGAGGTCGGGGTTCTTCGCCCCGGGCGGAGCCATGGCGGCGACCTCGCCGGCCCGCACCGTATCCCCGCCGGCGAGGTAGCAACGCGCCAGACCGCCGATGGCGGCGAGGTTTTGCGGCTCGAGTTGCAGCGCCCGGGCGAAGGCCTCCGCGGCGCCGCCCATGTCACCGACCTCCAGCGCCTCCTTGCCGACGGCGAGGACCTCGTCGATCTCCGGGACCGCCGCGCCCGGGCCGACGAGTTTGGCGATGAAGGCCTTGATCTCGCTGTCGGGCACCGCGCCCATGAAGCCGTCCACCGGCTTGCCATCGACGAATCCGTAGACCGTGGGGATCGACTGCACGCGAAGCTGGCCGGCGAAGACGGGGTTCTTGTCGACGTCGACCTTGACCAGTTTCACCGCGCCGCCGGCGGCGGCGACGGCCTTTTCGAGGGCGGGGGTGAGCTGTTTGCACGGCCCGCACCAGGTCGCCCAGAAATCGACGATCACCGGCTGGACCTTCGAGGCCTCGATGACATCGGCGGCGAAAGTCGCGTCCGAGCCCTCCTTGACGAGGTCGGCGGCCGGCTTGGCCTGGGCTTTTTCTCCGATCAGGGACATTCGCGCTCCGGCGTCTTTGAAGGGGATGGCGGCTGTAACATGGTCTCGCCGATCCCTTGCCGCAACGCGAGGCGCGCCTTCAGGATGCGCGGAGCGCGTCGAAATCGACGATCGTCGGTGTCACCCCGAGCGCGCCCAGAAAGCGGCGCAAGCCCGCGCGGTCCACGGTCGTCGTCGCGGTGTTGGTCAGAGGATGGAAATTGACCCGCTCGGCGTCCGCCAGTCGCCGGTCGAGCACGAACCGTACGCGGTGGGCCGGATCGTTGATCAGGGCGAAGGCGGTGACCGATCCGGGAGTGACGCCGAGGGCCGCTTCCAGACGCGCGGCCGAGGCGAACGACAGGCGGGCCGCGCCGATGACCGCGGGAAGCGCCTTCAGGTCGATCCCGGTGTCGTCCCGCGCGGAGATCAGCCACAGGGTATCCTTGGCGTCTTTCAGAAACAGGTTCTTGGTGTGGGCGCCGGCGATCCGCGCCTTGACCGCCTCCCCCTCGCCAACCCGGAACACCGCGGGGTGGGAGACGGTGGCGTGGGCCACGCCGATGGATTCGAGAAAGGCGAAGAGGTCGGCGGAGGTCTTCATCGCGGTTGCCTATCCCAAAGGTGGAGACCTCGGGAAGGGTGGTCTAAGGACGGGACCATGAAGCTCGAATGCTATCCCACGGCAGACCGGCCGCCCGATATCGTGCCGGGCCGGCCTGGGCGGGCGTGGATGGACGCCTTTCTGGATCGCCATCCCTATCGCTGCCTGCCGATGACCATGGCCAATTCCACGGGCTGGGAAATCCTTTGTCCGGTCGGCTTCACCGCCGAATGGAACGGCGGGGTGCGTCAGGAAGATATCGCCTTTCTGCCGGATCATCCCTTCCCCGCGTTCGGCGATTTCGTGAAGAGCCATTTTTCCCACGGCATCGTCACCTTTCATCCGGGGTATCTGTTTCGTACGCCGGAAGGCTGGTCGATGTGGGCCGGCGGGCCGCCAAACCACGTCAAGGACGGCATCCAGCCGCTGGTCGGCCTGGTGGAGACTGACTGGCTGCCGTTCCCCTTCACCATGAACTGGGTGTTCACCCGGCCGGGTCGCGTCCATTTCGCCAAGGGCGAGCCCTTTTGTTTCGTCACCCTGATGCAGGACAAGCCGCTCGAGGAGGTGGAGCTGGTGCAAAAGTCTCTCGAGCGCGACGGCGACCTTCGCGGCCAGTACGATGCGTGGCTGGCGAAACGGGAGGACTTCAACGCCCGGCTGTTCAAGCGCGATCCAGGCGCGGTGAAGGCGGCGTGGGAGCGCTACTATTTCAAGGGCGAGATGCCCGACGACACCGGCCCGGCGCCCAAGGGGCACGTCAACAAACGCCGGATGAAATCACTCAAGCTCGGCTTTTAGGAAAGCTTTCTTGCCAAGGCCGGGACCCTCTGCGATAAGCCGCCCTTCGATTTTCGGCCCCGGCGAAGAGGCGGGTTCGGAAAGGAGCGCGGGCGTAGCTCAGTGGTAGAGCACAACCTTGCCAAGGTTGGGGTCGAGAGTTCGAATCTCTTCGCCCGCTCCAGATTTCTTCTTGAGGGAGGGTCAGCTCTCCGACACCCGCATGAATAGCTCAATCAGCGGCCTGTTGACGTAGTAGTTGTTGCTGCCCTGTTGGTGCTTCTCGACGAAGCCTGTCTCGGCGAGCTGATCGAGGTATTTCGCCGCTGTCTGCCGGGTGACTCCGAGATCGGTCTGCACAAATTCGATCCGCGTATAGGGGTGACGGAACTGGGATGATGATGGGTCCGGGGAATGGCAGTATGCCTCGTCATCATACGGCGATGAAGGGGGGGATCCCGTCGTCATACAGGTCGCTGGCCAATCCACTACCGCATACCCGCGCAACCGTTGACAAAGGCGCTGAAGTTTACGCGGCGAACTGTATGTCGTGTCACGGAGCGACTGGGTTGGGCGACGGTGAGGCGGGGCGGAGTCTTTCACTACGCCCCGGCAATCTGGCTTGGCTCTCGCAAATGCCGATGGCTGGGTGGGATGCGTTTATGTATTGGACCATCGCCGAAGGTGGCGGGGCATTCGGCACAGTCATGCCGGCCTTCAAAGACGCTTTGTCCAAAGACGATATCTGGGCGGTGACCGCCTATATTCAGGCGCGGCTGCCGCAGAAAACCAAGTAGTGACACCATGCACAACATGATGGGTGGCACGATGTGGGGGATGGGTCTTTTCGGCCTCCTCGTCCTCTTGCTGATTGTTCTTGGCGTCGCCGCCCTAGTGAAATACCTCTTCCTCGGGGGCGACTAATTATACCACGGCGTTCGGCCAACTGCCGCACGATTGCGGATCACGTCGAATCCCGCCGTGCGCCGACGATCTTCCTAAATATTTTCATTCTTGCTGTAGGATCAGGGACGCCTTTAGAGAGGCGGTAATCAAGAATGAGTTGTGAGAGACGTTTTGGCGGGTCAAAACCTGCCGGGGGGTTGAGAGAGATACCGCTGCCGCGTCGTCCCATTTAGCTCAAACGAAAATCGCACCTGTCAGCGCCGCGCACAAGTGTCGTGGTGCGGACGAGTTTTTCGTGGGTCATCTCGGCGAGGGCATA
>JBDTKQ010000203.1:0-11563 GCA_039935235.1 Caulobacteraceae bacterium | reverse complement strand
GCCGCAGCGGCCGCAGCCGGGAAGTACGCTTCCCGTAGGTCATCCTCCTCCGGACGAATCAGGCTCGATGATGCACCATCAGATTTCGGGACTGCACACCCAGCACGAACGCGGCGCCCGCCCCTGTTGAGGCGGGCGCCGCGGATCACACGATCAGGCGCCGGTCTTGCCTTCGCCGGTGGAGACGCGCGCCGCCTCCAGGTCTTTGCCTTCGGGGCTGTCGAGCGCGTCGGCGGCTTTCCGCGCATTCTCCTTCACCTTGCCGCTCTCGACGAAGGCCCGTTCGTCTTTGTCGAACTTCCGCGCCGCCTCGTAGTCGCCCTCGCCCTGAATGTTGGGGTTCTTCGGGTCTGTCATGGAATGTCTCTCCGCTCGGGTTGTCGTCGCGACAATAGCGGCGCGGGCGGCGCAAGGGTTCCCTCGACCAGCGACAGGATCTGGTCTTGTCCGCCGCCGGTCTGCCACACAGACCCGGCGGGGCGAGCACCGCGAAATACCGCAGCCCTCCGGCGAGAGGCGTCAGGCTCCGCTTGCGATAGCCCACCGCCGCGAGTTCGCGAGCGGGCAGCGTCGGCGGCGACCCGTGGGCGGCGGTCGGCGGCCCGGGGCGGAAAGGAGGGTGCGGCGCTGGCGACGACGACCGGTTCGGCCATTGTCGTCGCCGTCACGATGGCAATCCATCGTCGCGGGCTGTCCACAGCGTCTCCCCTGTTCTTCCCTCTTTCGAATCTCTGGCGCCCTTGGCCCACAGACGAGGACGCCTATCTCGGTGGCGGCTGGAACCTTATGGGGAGTCTAACCGATCTGCCCTCGCTCAAGGTACCATCCGCGAGCCTGGGCGCCATGCTGTAGAGTGAGGCCAGGTTGAGTGCCGCCTCTCCAAATTGCTGGTCGGAAGGCTCTTCGGACAATACCGAGCATTCTTTCAGGCTGCCCGCGGCCTGGACCACGCAGCTGATCTCGGCGCGGCCGCTCACCTCCCTTCGGCGAGCGCGCTCGGGGTAGAACGACGTTACGTCATCATCCGACGGTGTGTGTGTCCATTCGGGGTTCGGCAGCCAAGCGTGAGCGGGCGTCCTGTCGGCGACCAATTCCTTCAGGGTGATTCCGGTCAGGATGTCGACGAACGCGATACGATCCACCTGCACGCCGATGCTGCAGGACTCGGTGATCTCATATACGGGGTCATCGATGGTCGCCGGATTCTCATGCGTATCGCACGTCACCACAGACGAGGGGTTTCCGACAATCTCTCCCTCGACGACAAAGCGGACGCTCTTGGAGAGTGCTCGGCCCGTTTGGCTGTCCGCGCCTACGACTACGCTGAGAGGCGCAAGCCGCTCGGTTGTCGATTCGGATCGTGGAACAAGAACCACGGAAGTGTCGTGATAGGCGAGGACGCGCGCTTTCACGCCAAAGGCGTTTTGTCCGAGGTAGCTTCCAATTCGGCGCGAGGCGAACATTACGTGGTATTGGTCGTCATCGACTGAAAAAGTCATCGAATGATTTCGATTGTCGTAGCTCCAACTCCCGTCGGCCTCCTCGTTGCGCGTTCCGTTTTCCTTCAGAGTTTGGGTGATGCGAAACCGCCGCCCGACGAAACGGCCGGCAGGGTCAGCGCTAAAGGAATCTCCCCGCTTCTCAAGCGTGAGCAGCACTATCCCGAGCAGGTCACGATCCGAAAGGGCGCCCGTCGGCGATACCGTAGGGCGAACCTCCGGCTGGTCCCGCCTGCCGGGCGGCGAAGCCGCCGCCGCGCTGATCGAAAACGCGAGAAACAATCCTGTTGCCCCGAACAATTCGTGGCGCATTGAGTCCTCTCCCCGCTTTGCGATCGTCCGAAGGTTTTGCCGGAACCGCAATCTCCCGCAAGGATACCCGACCACCCACGGGCGCGCCGTCTTGAATCTTTCTACAAGGAACATATTGCCAACATCGAACAAAGCAGGTACATTCGCGAGAAGGATTGGTCCCGCCGAATCTTTCGTGATGCGCGCTGGTTCGGGTGGAATCGTGGGATAGGGAGAGGGTGGAACGATGAGCAACGCGGCGTTGAGGCTGGTGGGAAAAGAAGAGGGCGACAAACAGCGGGCGCTGGAGGCGGCGCTCACCCAGATCGACCGCGCCTTCGGCAAGGGCTCGGTGATGAAGCTGGGCGACAAGGGCAAGATCGTTGAGATCGAATCGGTGCACACTGGATCCCTCGGTCTCGACTTGGCCCTGGGCATCGGCGGACTTCCCAAGGGCCGTGTGGTTGAAATCTACGGACCGGAAAGCTCGGGGAAAACCACCCTGGCGCTTCACGTGGTGGCCGAGGTTCAGAAGGCGGGGGGCACGGCGGCCTTCGTCGACGCCGAACACGCGCTCGATCCCTCCTACGCCCACAAACTCGGGGTCAATCTCGACGACTTGCTTGTCGCCCAGCCTGACACCGGCGAACAGGCGCTGGAGATCGTCGACACCCTCGTGCGTTCCGGCGCCGTCGACATCGTGGTGATCGATTCGGTGGCGGCGCTGACTCCGCGCGCCGAGATCGAAGGCGAAATGGGCGACAGTCTGCCGGGACTTCAGGCGCGCCTGATGAGCCAGGCCCTGCGCAAACTCACCGCCTCGATCTCCAAAACCCAAACTCTGGTCGTGTTCATCAACCAGATCCGCATGAAGATCGGGGTGATGTACGGCAGTCCGGAAACCACCACCGGCGGCAACGCCCTGAAGTTCTACGCCTCCGTGCGGCTCGACATCCGCCGCATCGGCTCGGTGAAGGTGCGCGATGAGGTGATCGGCAACAATGTCCGGGTGAAGGTGGTCAAGAACAAGGTCGCCCCGCCGTTCCGCGAGGTGGAGTTCGACATCATGTACGGGCATGGAATTTCCAAGCTCGGCGAGATCATCGACTTGGGGGTCAAGGCCGGGGTGGTGGAGAAGTCCGGTTCGTGGTTCTCGTGGAACAGCCAGCGGATAGGACAGGGCCGCGACAACGCCCGGGAGTTCCTCAAAGCCAATCCCGACATCGCCGCCCAGATCGAGGATCAGGTGCGCGGCAATTCCACAAAGATCGTCGAGGAACTCCTCATCGGCCCGGTGGAGGCGCCCGAGGAATAGGTCATTCTCCGATTGCGGGCGAAGGTAGCCTTTGTCGGGTCGCTCCTGGATGCTAGGAGGCGGCCATGCCGACCCTCAACGATCTGCGCCGCCAGTTCCTCGACTATTTCGCCGCTCTCGACCACGCGGTGATCCCCTCGGCGCCGCTCGTGCCGCGCGGCGATCCGACTCTGTTGTTCGTCAATGCCGGCATGGTCCCGTTCAAGAACATCTTCACCGGCCAGGAGACACCTCCGGCCCCGCGGGCCGCGTCGTCGCAACGCTGCGTGCGCGCCGGCGGCAAGCACAACGATCTTGACAACGTCGGCTACACCGCCCGCCACCTCACCTTCTTCGAGATGCTCGGCAACTTTTCCTTCGGCGACTATTTCAAGGAAGGGGCGATCGACTACGCTTGGCGGTTCGTCACCCGCGACCTCGGTCTCGATCCGGCCAGGTTGTTGGTCAGCATCCATCCCTCGGACACGGAGGCGGCGGGGCTGTGGAAGAAGATCGCCGGACTTCCCGACGACCGGATCATCCCGTTGGCGGAAAACATGTGGTCGATGGGCGATACCGGCCCCTTCGGCCCCAACACCGAGATCTTCTACGACCATGGCGAGTCGGTCGCCGGCGGACCGCCCGGCTCTCCCGACGAGGACGGGGACCGCTTCGTCGAGATCTGGAATCTGGTCTTTATGCAGTTCGAGAAGTTCGAGGACGGTCGGCAAGGCGACCTGCCCAAACCGTGCATCGACACCGGCATGGGCCTCGAACGCACCGCCGCCGTGCTGCAAGGCGTGACCAGTGTCTTCGAGACCGATCTGTTTCGCACCCTGATCTCGGCCAACGAGGAGGTCACCGGCGTGCGGGCCGCCGGGGACGCCTTGGCCTCGCATCGAATCATCGCCGATCACCTGCGCTCTTCCGCCTTCCTCATCGCCGACGGAGTCGATCCGTCGAACGAGGGCCGCGGCTATGTGCTGCGGCGGATCATGCGCCGGGCCATGCGGCACGCCTACCTTCTGGGGGCCGCCCAGCCTGTCATGCACCGCCTCGTGGGAACCCTCGCGGCGGAGATGGGCGACGCCTATCCGGAACTTCGCCGCGCCGAGGCGCTGATCGTCGAGACCCTCCGCGCCGAGGAGGATCGTTTCCGCCGCACCCTCGGCCGCGGTCTGATCCTGCTGGACGAGGCGACGCAAGGCATGGGTGAGGGCGCCGTGCTCTCCGGCGAGACGGCGTTCAGGCTTTACGACACCTATGGCTTCCCCCTCGATCTGACGCAGGACGCGGTGCGCGCCCGCGGGATCGGAGTGGATCTGGCCGGCTTCGACGCGGCCATGGAGCGCCAGCGGACCATGGCCCGGGAAAGCTGGACGGGGTCCGGCCAGCAAGCGCAGGGCGCCCACTGGCTGGCGCTGCGCGACCGTCTCGGCCCAACGGCCTTCACCGGCTACGACATGAGCGAGGCGGTCGGCGAGGTTGTCGCCCTGGTCAGGGACGGGGAAGAGGTTTCCGCCCTCGCCGCCGGTGAGGAGGGGCTGGCCCTGTTCGACGCGACGCCCTTCTATGCCGAGAGCGGAGGGCAGGCGGGGGATCGGGGCGAGATCGACTGGCCGGGCGGTCGGGCCGAGGTCGTCGACGTTCATCGTCGGGCCGGCGACCTCCACGTTCACGCCCTGAAGGTCATCGAGGGCGTCCTCGAGGTGGGGACCCGGGCACGGCTGGCGGTCGACGCCGAGCGGCGGGCTCGCACCCGGCTCAACCACTCGGCGGCCCACCTGGTCCATGCGGCCTTGCGTCACGTGCTCGGCCCGCACGTGGCGCAAAAGGGCCAGTTGGTGGACGGCGAACGCATGCGCTTCGATTTCAGCCATGGCGCCCCGCTCACGCCTGGCGAGATCGACGCCATCGAGAATGAGGTCAACGCGGTGATCCGCCAGAATGCGGTCTCCGACACGCGGGAAATGAGCCCCGCCGCGGCGATCGAGGCCGGCGCCGTCGCCCTCTTCGGCGAGAAGTACGGCGAGAGCGTGCGCGTGCTCACTCTCGGCCGCGCGCTGGAGGGGGAGGGGGGCTATTCGGTGGAGTTGTGCGGGGGCACCCATGTGGCGCGGACCGGCGATATCGCCCTGTTCAAGATCGTCGCCGAACAGGGGATCGCCGCCGGAGTGCGGCGGATCGAGGCCCTGACCGGCGAGCCGGCGCGGCGCTGGTTGCTCGACCAGGCGGGGGTGGCCAAAACCCTCGCCGACCGTTTCAAAACGCCCGTGGCCGAGGTCCCGGCCCGGGTGGAGGCGCTGGAGGCGCGGGCGCGCACGCTCGAACGCGAGCTTGTCGATGCGAGACGCAAGGCCGCCCTCGGCGGCGGGGGCGGCGGGGACGCGGCCGCGCCCGTGGAGGAGATCGGCGGGGTGAGGTTCGATGGCCGCGTGGTCGAGGGAGTCTCGGCGAAAGACATGCGGCCCCTTGTCGACCAGGCGCGCAAGAAGATCGGCTCGGGCGTGGTCGCCTATGCCGCGGTCAATGAAGGCAAGGCCTCGATCGCCGTGGCCATCACCGCCGATCTCGTCGGCCGCTTCGACGCCGCGACCCTCGCCCGCGCGGCGGTCACCGTCATGGGCGGCCAAGGCGCCGGAGGCAAACCCGACTTCGCCCAGGGCGGAGCGCCGGATGGCGCCAAGGCGGCCGATGGCGTGGCGGCGGTGCGCGCGGCTTTGGCGGGATAGACGCCCGCGCCGCCAAAATCAAAGCGCCTTGGCGAGGTTTTCAGCGACCTTGTCGATGAAGCCCTCGGTGGTCAGCCAGCCCTGATGGTCGCCGACGAGGAGCGCCAGATCCTTGGTCATGAATCCGGCTTCCACCGTGGCGACGCAAACCTTTTCGAGGGTCTTGGCGAAGCGGTCGAGGGCCGGGTTGTCATCCAGCTTGGCGCGGTGTTCGAGGGCGCGGGTCCAGGCGAAAATCGAGGCGATGGAGTTGGTCGAGGTGCTCTCGCCTCGCTCGTGCTGGCGGAAATGGCGGGTGACCGTGCCGTGGGCGGCCTCCGCCTCCACGGTCTTGCCGTCGGGGCTGACGAGGACCGAGGTCATCAGGCCGAGGGAGCCGAAGCCCTGTGCCACCTGGTCGGACTGGACGTCGCCGTCGTAGTTCTTGCATGCCCAGATGAAACCGCCGGACCATTTGAGCGCCGAGGCGACCATGTCGTCGATCAGCCGGTGCTCATAGGTGATGCTCTCGGCCTTGAAACGCTCGGCGAACTCGGTCTCGTAAATGCGCTGGAAGATGTCCTTGAAACGCCCGTCATAGGCCTTGAGGATGGTGTTCTTGGTCGACAGGTAGACCGGGTAGTGGCGGGCGAGGCCGTAGGTGAGGCTGGCGCGAGCGAATTCCTCGATCGAGGCGTCGAGATTGTACATGGCCATGGCCACGCCGCCGCCGGGATAGTCGAACACCTCGTGTTCGATAACCTCACCGTCCTCCCCCTCGAACCGGATGGAGAGCTTGCCCTTTCCCGGCACGACGAAATCGGTGGCCCGGTACTGGTCGCCGAAGGCGTGGCGGCCGATGATGATCGGCTGGGTCCAGCCGGGAATCAGGCGCGGGACGTTGCGGCACAGGATCGACTCGCGAAAGACGACACCGCCCAGGATGTTGCGGATCGTGCCGTTGGGAGACTTCCACATCTTCTTCAAGCCAAACTCGGTCACCCGCGCCTCGTCGGGGGTGATGGTGGCGCATTTGACGCCGACACCATGGCGCTTGATCGCTTCAGCCGCCTCGACCGTGACGCGGTCGTCGGTGGCGTCGCGGTTCTTCATGCCGAGATCGTAACAGTCGAGCTTTATGTCGAGAAAGGGGAGGATCAGTTTGTCCTTGATCATCCGCCAGATGATCCGGGTCATCTCGTCGCCGTCGAGATCGACGACCGGATTGGCGACCTTGATCTTAAGCATCGGCGAAAGGCGCTCCGGCTCGTGGGGTGAAGGGTGGTTGGGCCGCGTCTTGTCGCCGCCGCGCCGCTATAGAGCCTTCAAGGCGGCGAGAAAAGCGGCCCGACTAGCTCAGGGCGGCGGTGAACAGGCGCGCGGTGTCGGCGAACAGGCGGTCGCGCTCGACCACCGTGGCGGTCGAACCGGCGAGGAACGCGGCCATCAGCACCCTTCGCCCGTCCGGCAGGGTGACCACGGCGATCTCGTCGTCGGTGGGAGAGAAGCCCAGATCCGTGCGCGCCCCGCCGCTTTTGCGGGAAATCGCGGCGCCACGCGGGAGACCGGCGCGGAACCGGTCCCCGGCATCGACCCCGGTGCTCATCAGGCGAAGGAGGAGGCGGGTGGACGGGACCGAAAGAAGTTCGCCCAAACTCAGCAGCCGCAGGAAGTGCAACGCGCCCTGGACCGTCGTCGTGTCCCGCGAATCGACGAGGAAGGCGTCCATGGCCCGCTGTCGCTGAAGCGGAGGGACCGCGTTTCGGGCCGCGATCCACTCCGCCTCGCCCTTCCACTCAGGGTGGAAGGAGGCCATGCCGGCGATGTCCTGGCGCAGTTCGCGCTGATAGCGGTCGATCCGCATGTTCTCGATGTTCCTGGCCCGAAGCCAGGCGGTGACCGCGCCGGGACCGCCGATCCGTTTCATGATCACGTCGGCGGCTGTGGAGTCGCCCTTTTCCACGGTCAGGGCGATCAGGTCGGCGGCGGGCATCGAGGTGACGTGCTTGTTCGACGCGCCCCGCCACGTCTCGTTGATCGCGCTTGGCGGCGGGGAAAGGTCGAGCGAGTCGATGCGGATCGGCTCGTTCAGCGACAGCCGGCCGGCGTCGACTTCCGCGAGGGCGGCGGCGGCGATCGGGACCACGGCGACTCCCTGAAGGGGGTAGCGACCGTTGTCGTCTGACGACCATACCTGATCGGCGGCCAGGGACAGCACCCCCGCGGCGAACACGCCCGGGCGCGCGCGGGCGGCGAGAGCGGGGAAGGCATGGTTGAGGCGCGCCATGTCGAGGCCCCCCTTGGCGGGCTTCTCGGGGCGGCGCGCGCAAGCGGCGAGCGCGGCGGCCATCGCGGCGATGGCCGTACGGCGGGTCGATGTCGAGGTCAGGCGGGACTCCTTCGAAGAAACGCGGGGTGCGACCATATCCGCCTTCGCGCGGAAATCAGCTATGCAACCGCCCCATGAACGCCGCCCAACCCTGCGTGATCCTCAACGAGCCGCAACTGGCGGAAAACATCGGCGCCGTCGCCCGGGTCATGGCCAACTTCGGCCTGGACGAACTGCGCCTCGTGCGTCCGCGCGACGGCTGGCCGCAATCGCGGGCATGGGTGAGCGCGTCCGGCGCCGACTGGCCGCTCGACGGGGCGCGGGTATTCGAGACGCTCGACGCGGCGGTTGGCGACCTTCGCCTGGTGGTCGCCACGACGGCGCGGCCGCGCGAGGCGTCGCTCCCCGTTCTCACACCGCGCGAGGGCGTCGCCATGGTGCGGGCGCAGATCGCGGCGGGATGGTCGGCCGGCCTCCTGTTCGGCGGCGAGCGGGCCGGATTGCAAACCGCCGATATTTCGCTCTGTCAGGCGATCGTCACCGTGCCGGTGGATCCGCGGTTCCATTCCCTCAATCTCGCCCAGGCGGTCGCCCTCGTCGCCTACGAATGGCGGATCGACGCGGCGCCCGGCGCGCCGCCGGGCTTCCGCGAGGGGGCCCCGCCCGCGATGCAGGCGGCGGTCATCGGCTTTTACGAACAGCTCGAAGCCGAACTCGACACGGCCGGCTTTTTCCATCCGCCGGAAAAGCGGGCTTCCATGGTCCGAAACCTGCGGGTCGCCTTCGGTCGCGCGCGGCTGTCCGATCAGGAGGTACGCACCTTGCGCGGGGTGGTCACGGCTCTGGCCAGGGGCCGTGGCCGGGTGCTCGCCAAACTGGCGGCGGCCAAGGCGGGAGCGACCACCACGCGGGATGCGCCTTAGGGCGGTCAGAGCGCGCCGTCGGCCGTCCGGTCCACCGCCTGCTGCCTGAACCGGCCATATCGCGTGCTGACTACAGAGATCCGGACAGCTTCTTGACTTGGGCGGCCCTTCGCGCGATACGCCGCCCCTTCATCGTCACCGGCCAGTCCGCGCGGCGCGTGAAATCCAAGACGGGTGATGCGTGTCCGCCGTTGCAATCGCGCCTCCGCTCCGGAGGCGCCGGCCCGCGTCGAAGTGAAAGAAATCAGGCATGTCGAAGCGTCATTCGGCGAAGTACAAACTCGACCGGCGCATGGGCGAAAATATTTGGGGGCGCCCCAAGTCTCCCGTCAATCAACGCTCCTACGGCCCGGGCCAGCACGGTCAACGGCGCAAGAACAAGGTTTCCGACTTCGGTCTTCAGCTCCGCGCCAAGCAGAAGCTCAAGGGTTATTACGGCAACCTCACCGAAAAGCAGTTTTCCCGCACTTATGAGGAAGCCGCCCGCCGTAAGGGCAATACCTCGGAAAACCTGATCGCGCTTCTGGAATCGCGGCTGGACGCCATCGTCTATCGCGCCAAGTTCGTTCCCACGGTGTTCGCCGCCCGACAGTTCGTCAATCACGGCCATGTGCAGGTCAACGGCAAGCGGGTGAACATCGCCTCCTACCGGGTGAAGGTGGGCGACGTGGTTTCGGTGCGCGAGCGCTCGCGCAACATGGCCCTCGTGCTTGAGGCCTTGCAGCTCAGCGAGCGCGACCAGCCCGACTATATCGAGGTCGATTCCAAGGCGATGACCGCCCGCTACATCCGCAGCCCGGAACTGGCCGAAGTACCCTATCCGGTGAAGATGGAACCCAACCTCGTGGTCGAGTTCTACGCCTCCTGAGAGTGAATTCTCCTCCCTGAAGAGGGGAGGGGAACGCGGGTCTAGTTCGACAGAAGGCCCTTCTCCGCCAGCAGGGTCTTCAGTTCGCCCGACTGGAACATTTCACGGACGATGTCGCAGCCGCCGACGAACTCTCCCTTGACGTAGAGTTGCGGGATAGTTGGCCAGTCGGACCAGCTCTTGATTCCCTGGCGCAGGCTGTCGCTTTCGAGCACGTTGACCCCGGCGAAATCGACGCCGAGGTGGTCGAGGATCTGGACCACGATGGCGGAAAAGCCGCAACCCGGCTGGTCCGGCTCGCCCTTCATGAACAGCACAACCTCATTGTCCGCCACGGTCTTGGCGATGAAGTCGTGGGCACCGGGCGCCTCGGTGGTTTCGGTCATGCTGGAACTTTCAAACACGGTCTCAAGCCCTGACAGCTAGGGAGGCGAGGCAGCGAGGTCAAGGCGCGGCGGTTTCCAGCGCCAGGGCGTGAAGCTCCCCGCCCATTCTGCCCCCCAGCGCGGCATAGACGAGCTGATGCTGGCGCACACGCGGGAGGCCGGCGAACGCGGCTGAGACGATCCTCGCCTTGTAATGGTCCCCGTCGCCGGCGAGATCGTCGATGGCGATCTGCGCGTCCGGAAACGCGGCACGCAGATGGGACTCCAGATCGGCGAGCGGCATGGGCATGGACGGGTTCCTATTTCGCGCCGAATGGTTTTACACCATTCGGATGCGTTTCGCCTTGCTCCCGATCGTGTTGGCCGCGGTTTCCCTGGCCGGGTGCAATGTGGTGGTGACCGCAACGCCGCTCCTGACCTTGGCCGACGAGGCGGGCGGCGCTCCCCTCCGCCCCGGGGTATGGCGGCTGGACGCGGGACCGTCCTGCGTCGTCGACGAAGCCAGACCCATTCCGGAGTGGCCGGCGTGTGCCGGCGGGGTGGTGTTCGACGTGGGCGTCGCGACCTGGTTCGACCACGATGCGACCCCGCCGGGCTGGACCCATCAAGCCTATGTGCTCGCCGCCGGAACGCCGCGGATCGGCCAGACCGCGGTCAACGTCGGCGGCGACATCCATTTGAACGCGCGCCCCTTCGTTTACGCCGGGGTGCGGGCCACCAGAACCGACCCGCAAGGCCGCGTTCTGGCGATCGAGCTTTGGCCGGTTCAGTGCGGGCCGCCGCCGCTCGCCGACGCGACCCACGAGATGGCCACCCGCCGGCCTTTACCGGGAATGATCATGAACCCAGGCGATCCGGTCTGTACCACCAGGGAGACGTCGTATTTGCGCGCGGCCGCCAGAGCCAGCGAGGCATGGACGGAAAAGACCATGGCGGCCCACTGGGTCCGCGACGGCGACCGCTAGAGGCGGAGCCTCAGCTCCCCGCCATATAGGCCGGCATCCATCCCTCGTTGGCCGTCCGAAGCCGCGAAAGCGGAATCGCGAACAACCCGGTGGAGGCGAAGGCGTCTCCCCCGGCGGTTCCGACCGGGACGAGGTTCACGCCGGCGGCGAGGGCGGCGGCGATTGCCGCTTCGGGGGCTGCGGTGGCGATCAGGTATCGGCCCTGATCCTCACCGAACAGGAAGGGGTGGGCGTGGGCGCCGCCGGTGGCGTCCAGGGTGATCCCGACATCCGAGGCGAGGGCCATTTCGGCGGCGG
>JBDTKQ010000202.1:0-5132 GCA_039935235.1 Caulobacteraceae bacterium | reverse complement strand
ACCGCGCGCCGGCGGCCGACGACGCCCGCTGCGCCACCGCCGGCGATTGCCAGAACCTGACCCGGGCGGCGTGTTCGGCCCATCGCACCGGTCTGGCCGTCGACATCGACCTGGGTCACGCCCCCGGCTCGACCATCGATTCCGCCGGCGACGTAAACCGCCTGTTCCTCTCCCGCACGCCGGCCTACCGTTGGCTGGTGACCCACGCCGGGCGCTTTGGTTTCGTCAACTATCCCTTCGAGCCGTGGCATTGGGAGTGGACCGGCGAGCCGCCGTGAGGTCGCGCCCGGACTTGTCTGCGGGCTCGAGCGCCCAGCGATTGCCAATGCCCCACGGAGATCAGCTCTACAGGCTCGCCTGCATCCGGTAGAGACCGGCATAGGCGCCGTCGGCGGCGATCAGGGTGTCGTGGTCGCCCTGCTCGACGATCCCCCGCTCGGTGAGCACCAGGATCCGATCGGCGTTGCGCACCGTCGACAGCCGGTGGGCGATAACCAGGGTGGTGCGCCGGCGCGCCAACTCGGCCAAGGCCGATTGGACGGCGCGTTCGCTCTCATTGTCGAGGGAGGAGGTGGCCTCGTCGAAAATCAGGATCGGCGGGTCCTTCAGGAAAGCGCGGGCGATGGTCAGCCTCTGCTTCTGCCCGCCGGACAGCTTCACCCCGCGCTGCCCGACATCGGTGTCGTAGCCGTTGGGCAGGGCGCGGATGAAGTCGTCCGCATGGGCCGCTCTGGCCGCCGCCGCGACTTCAGCCTCGGTCGCCTCCGGCCGTCCGTAGCGCAGGTTCTCCGCCACCGTGCCGGCGAACAGATAAACGTCCTGCTGGACCACCCCGATATTGCGTCGCAGCGAGTCCAGCCGGATGTCCCGCACGTTTGTGCCGTCCACCAGGATCGCGCCTTCGCTGACCTCGTAAAAGCGCGGGATCAGGGCGCAGAGGGTGCTTTTTCCAACCCCGGAGGCGCCCACCAGGGCCACGAATTCCCCGGGCCTGATGTCGAGGCTGAGGTCTCGCAGAACCTGCGGTCCGTCCTCCTCGTAACGGAAACAGACGTCGCGGAAGCTGATCGCCCCAATGGCGCGGGTGAGCGTGACGGCGCCGGGCCGATCTCGTATGTCCGGCTCGGTCTCCAGGATTTCCATCACCCTGTCGAACCCCGTATGGCCCTGCTGCCAAAGCCGCACGAAGTTGGCCAGACGCTGGACCGGGTCCACCAGCACCGCCACGCAGAGCAGGAAGGTCAGCATGTCTCCCACGCCGAGCTTGGCTTGAGTGACCCGCAGCGCACCCGCAACGATCACGGCAACGGTGATGAGCTGCGGAAACGTGGTGGTCCCCATCGAGAAGAAGGCCTCGCTCCGGTAGCCCGCACGTCGGCTGTCCAGAAACTTTGCGTTCTCCACCTCGAACCGGCGGTTCTCCAGGTTCTCGTTGGCGAATGATTTCACGACCCTGACGCCGGACAGCGAGTCTTCCACCTTCTCGTTGATTGCCCCGATCTGTGCCCGGCTGAGCTTCAGGGCGTCGTTCATGCGGCCGCTGTAGTGCAAGGCATAGGCCGCGGCGAAAGGGATTACGCCAAGGATCAGCAGAGTGAGCGGCCCGTCCAGCCACGCCAGGATTGCTGTCGCGCCCGCGAACTTCAGGACCGCGATCGCCAGATCCTCGGGACCGTGATGGTAGAGCTCCCCCAGCGAAAACAGGTCGTTCGTGATCCGGCTCATCAATTGCCCGACCCGCTGGTGGTCGTGGAAGCCGAAGGAGAGCTTCTGGCAGTGCTCGAACACGTCGCGACGCAGGGCGCTCTCCATCTTCGCCCCCATCACATGGCCCTGATAGTCGACGAACAGGGTGCTCACGGCCTGGGCGGCCAACAGCGCCAGCATCAAACCACCCGCGACGTAGATGTCGGTGAGGGCCGCCGGTGCGTTGTGAAGCGCCGCCAGCCTCCCCGTGACCCGGTGGACGCACAGCGGCAGGCCCAGCGCGGTCGTGGCGACGATCACGGCGCAGGCCAGATCGGCGATGAGCAGCGGAATGTGCGGTCGATAGTAGGAAAGGAACCGCCTCACGCGCGCAACGGCGAGCGGCGTCGCGGAATCGGGCCGTCGTGTCAGATCGACGAGATCACGGAGGCGGAACGCGCCGGGCGCGGGGACGGCGCCGAGGGTCGTCGGTCGAGGCGCGCTAAGGCCGGCGTCTGTCCGCGCCGGCGCCCTCTGGGTTCGGTTGGGCATAGAGCTTCATGTCCTGGTGATGAGCGGGAACTCCGTTCGGGTTGGACATGAAAGTTCTCATCTCGCTCTCCTGGACGGCGCCGCGCCCCCGGTTTGCGGGCGAGCGTTCCGAAGATTATGCCGACGAGGCCCGTGGGCGCAACGGCGGCGCCTCTCAGAGCTCATGGGAAGAAATATCGGCGTTTGTCTTCCGGCGCACACTTCGGCCAAAAAGCTGCCTCGGGAGCGAGGCCCTCGTCAGGCGAGGTTGTAGGCGCCGCCTTTCTCGAGGGCCGCCTTGAAGGCCGGCCGTTCGTGCAGGCGATCGACCCACGCCTCGACATTGCCGAAGGCGCCCAGCCGCCCGAACGCGCGCGCGACCTCGCCGACGAAACTGAGCTGCACGTCGGCGCCGGTGAAGCCTTGCGTGAGAAGGTAGTCTCGCCCGGAAAGCGCCTGGTTGATGTATTCGAGATTGTTGTCGATCTCGCCGTCGATCCGCTCCTTGAGGGGCGCGGCCGCATCGCCGAGGCGCATGGTGTAGAGCAGGAGCATCAGTGGCAGCATCGCCGAGCCCTCGGCATAGTGCAGCCATTCGAGATAGGTCTCGTGTTCCGGCGAACCCGGCGGCGGCGCCAGCTTTCCCTTGCCATAGGTCCGGATCAGATAGTCGACGATCGCTCCCGACTCGGCGATGGTGCGCACCCCGTCGACGATCACCGGTGACTTGCCCAGGGGGTGGACCTCCTTCAGATCCGGCGGCGCCAGATTGGTTGTCGCGTCCCTCTGGTAGAACTTGATCTCGTAGGGGACGCCCAGCTCCTCGAGCAGCCACAGGATGCGCTGCGAGCGGGAGTTGTTGAGGTGGTGGACGACGATCATGGCCGGTCTCTCCTGGTGACTGGCGCGCATTTGGCAGGCTGACGGGGCGGCAGGCAATGGCGGTCGCGGCGGAGTGCCGCTACGCTGACGGCCATGCACGACATCTTCGACATCCTTCTGCCGCTCGCCCTGGCCGCCGTGACGATAACCCTGGGGTTCGGAATCTACGCGATGTTCCGGGGGGGGACGTTCGACCGGGCGTGGTCGAACAAGCTCATGCGGCTGCGGGTCCTGTTGCAGTTCGTCGCCATTCTGGTGATCGCCGCGGCGGTCTTCTTCCGCGGCCGCTTTCACTGAGGGTCCGTGCGATGGTTCTGCTCAACAAGATCTACACCCGCACCGGCGATGCCGGCACGACCCGGCTGGCCAGCGGGGCCGCGGTCAGCAAGGCGAGCGCTCGGGTGAAAGCCTATGGCGAGGTGGACGAGCTCAACGCGACGCTCGGCGTAGCGCGGCTCGCCGCCCGGGCCGACACGGCGCTGGACACGACACTGGCGCGGATCCAGAACGAGCTCTTCGATCTCGGCGCCGACCTGGCCACGCCCGCCGGGAAGGCGGGGGCGGCGCCGGCGCTGCGCATCGTTCCGGCCCAGACCGAACGGCTTGAGCGCGAGATCGATGCGATGAACGAGGGCCTCGCGCCGCTGACATCCTTCGTCCTGCCGGGGGGATCGGCGGCGTCCGCCGCCCTCCACCTCGCCCGAACCGTGTGCCGCCGGGCCGAGCGCGCCGCCGTCGCCTTCGGGCACGGCGAGGAGAGCGGGGTGCACGCCGAGGCCCTGCGCTATCTCAATCGCCTGTCCGACCTGTTGTTCGTCGCCGCCCGGGCGGCCAACCACATCCCCGCCCTCGGGGGCGGTGGGGACGTTCTGTGGGAGCCGGGCGCGACCCGATAGTCAGCGCCGCGAGGACGGCGCCCCGGCGGCGACCGTCGCCGGCAGGCGGTGGGTGATCCGCCAGATCGGCATGGGGGTGAGGCACTGGCGGTCGCGTTCGTCCCACCATGCGCCCTTTTGCTCGCACGCCCGCACCGGCCACACATAGCGCCATTCGTAGCCCAGAGTGGCGAGGCTGGCGACGAAGAATGCGCCAAGCACGATCAGCTTGGCGGAGGTGATCCACCGGTTCATGGGCGCGCCTTCTACCGGTCGCGCGCCGCCCGCGCGAGTCCGGCGAGACCCGCCGCCCGGCTTGCATTGATCGCCCAAGCCGCTATTGCCAAACGCCGCGCATCTCGGGCGCGATCGCAAGCGGTGTGAACCATGAAAGTTCTGGTCCCGGTCAAGCGGGCGATCGACTCCAACGTCAAGGCGCGGGTGAAGTCCGACCAGAGCGGCGTGGACCTCGCCAACGTCAAAATGTCGATGAATCCCTTCTGCGAAATCGCCGTGGAGGAGGCCATCCGACTGAAGGAAAAAGGCGCGGTCAGCGAGATCGTCGCCGTCTCGATCGGCCCGGTTCAGGCGCAGGAAACGATCCGCACAGCCTTGGCCATGGGCGCCGACCGCGGCATTCTCATTCAGACCGACACCGATCCCGAACCCCTTGAGGTGGCGAAGCTGCTCAAGGCCGTGGCTCTGGCCGAAACGCCGGGACTGATCCTGATGGGAAAGCAGGCGATCGACGGCGACAACAATGCCGTGGGGCAGATGCTCTCGGCCCTCCTCGACTGGCCGCAAGCGACGTTCGCCTACAAGGTCGATCTCGCCGAGACGACGGTGCGCGTGACCCGCGAGGTGGACGGGGGCCTTCAGACTCTGGAGCTCGACCTGCCGGCGGTGGTCACCGCCGACCTTCGCCTGAACGAACCGCGCTACGCCTCGCTGCCCAACATCATGAAAGCCACGAAAAAGACCATCGATATCAAAACTGTCGACGACTACGGCGGCGCCGGCGCCGGACATCTCGGGGTGGTTGGGGTCGCCGAGCCGGCGGCGCGCGTCGCGGGGGTCAAGGTCTCGAACGCCGCCGAATTGGTCGCTAGGCTGAAAACCGAAGCGGGGGTGCTTTGATGGCCGTTCTCGTCGTCGCCG
>JBDTKQ010000201.1:0-12003 GCA_039935235.1 Caulobacteraceae bacterium | reverse complement strand
GTTGAACCCGCTGGTGAGGATCAAAAGCGTCCGTCCGTCCGGTGACAAGGCCATGGCCGAGGCCTGGCCGACGGTGTAGCCGGGGTCGGACCGAAGGTCCGGGTTCAGCGGCTGAAACACCGCCCCCGCCGCCGCCGTCGGCGTGATCGCCTGACCGGTGGGAAGGATCTCGGCGGCCGCCAGCGGCGCACCGGCGACCGCGAGGAGCGAACCCCAAAGCGCGAATTTCATCCCATCGCCCCTGCTGACGGACCCGCCGGGTGGAAACCGGCTTGGAGACTTGTGCCGCCGCGCGCCCATGTTGGGAAGCCATGAACGCATCGCCTTGCCAACGGATCACAATCCGCCGAACACTCACGCTCAAGTCTCCACGAACGCCCGCTCGAGCACGAAATCCCCCGGGCTGGCGATGGAGCCTTCCTCATAGCCCCTGGCGATGAGGAGGTCCTTCAGGTCGGCGAGGACGGAGGGGCCGCCGCACAGCATCAGTCGGTCGCGCGCCGGATCGAGCGGAGGCAGGCCGATGTCGGCGAAGAGTTTGCCCGAGGCGATGAGGTCGGTAATTCGGCCTTGGGTCTTGAACGGCTCGCGGGTCACGGTGGGATAATAGATCAGCTTGGGCGCGACCAGTTCGCCCAGGTCGGGGTCGTTGGGCAAATCGTGGGCCAAGAGATCGCGATAGTTGAGGTCGGCGACCGCGCGCACGGTGTGGGTGACGATCACCTTTTCGAACCGCTCATAGACGTCCGGGTCACGGACAAGGCTGAGGAAGGGCGCGAGGCCCGTGCCCGTGCCGAGCAGGTAGAGGTTGCGGCCCGGTTTCAGCCCGTCGAGAACCAGGGTTCCGGTCGGTTTGCGGCCGATCAGGATCTCGTCACCCACGGCGATCTTTTGCAGCCGAGAGGTCAGGGGGCCGTCGGCGACCTTGATCGAATAGAACTCCAGATCGTCGGCCCACGCCGGGCTGGCGATGGAATAGGCGCGCAGAAGTGGTTTTCCCTCGATCTCAAGGCCAAGCATGACGAACTGCCCGCTGGCGAAGCGCAGCGACGGATCGCGCGTGGTCTTCAGCGAAAAGAGTGAGGGCGTCCAGTGGCGCAGCCACGTCACCGTCTCGGTGTGGAAGGCGCCTCGCGCCTTGGCCGGCGCGGGAAGAATGGCGGCGTCTGTCATGCCCGAAATTTTTTCCTCGAAGCCATGAACCGGGGCGGTCAGATATCCCCGCCGACGAACGGCGCCGCGCCCGGCGCCCGCGCGGTATGTATGCCGCATTCGCTCTTTTGCGAACCCGCCCAACGCCCGGCGCGCACGTCGGCGCCATCCGCGACCGGATGGGTGCATGGCCAGCAGCCGATCGAGGGAAAGCCCTGGGCCACCAGAGGATGGGCCGGAAGATCGTGAGCGGCGGCATAGGCGTCGAGCGCCGCCTTGTCCCAGTTGGCCAGCGGATTGAACTTGAGCTTGTCGCCGGCTTCCTCGACCACCGGCAGGCGCAGGCGGTCGCCGCCGTGAAACCGTTTGCGGCCGGTGATCCAGGCGTCGAACCCGGACAGGGCCGCGTCGAGAGGGATCACCTTGCGGATGTGGCAACAGGCGTCGGTGTCGGTCCGCCACAGTTCGGCGTTCGGATCGCCGGTCGCCAGATCCTCGAACCTCGGGCGCAGGTCGCGCACGTCGGCAAGGCCGAGGCGCGCCGCGAGCTGTCGGCGGTAGTCGAGTGTCTGACCGAACAACATGCCGGTATCGAGGAAGAGCACGGGGATGTCGCGCTTCACCTGGGCGATCAGATGCAGGAGTACGGCCGATTCGGCGCCGAAGGAGGAGACGAGGGCCAACCGGTCGCCGAACGCGTCGACCGCGGCCTCGACGACCCGGGCGGGATGGGCGTCGCGCAACGCGGCGTCGAGGTGAGCGGCAGAGCGAACCGGCGCGGCCGTGCGCGGCCGGTCGAGCTGGTCAAAGGCCATGATCCAGGCCCTCCCGCTCGACGAACGCCGGCGCGAGGCCGTCGCGCGTACGCTGATAGACATGGCGGAACCGGTGGGCGACGGCGGTCCATTGCGCCGGCGTCGATCCGTCGGCCGGCTCGAAGCCGTCGAACCCGCAGCGCACCATATACCTGGCCTGTTCGAGAAGAACATCGCCCACCGCCCTCACCTCGCCGCCATAGGCCAGACGCTCGCGGAGCACCCGGGCGGCGCTGAAGGCGCGACCGTCACGGAACTTGGGAAAGGCGAGCGCGACCACCCCGATCCGCGGCAGGTCATAGGCCAACGCCTCCACCGCCTCGTCGGGAGCGAGCCTGACGCCCACCTGTCGGCAGCCGCCCAAAAGCCGGTCGCCCTCGGACTGGAAGCGGGTGAGGGAGATGATCACGTCGCCCTGCGGGATCACCTGGTCGTCATCGACGGCGGTGAACGGATCTTCCGCGGCCACGGCCTCGCCCGCGCGCCATCTAAACAGCTTCGGCATAGACCCCCTCCTTGAACGGAGCGAGGCCGGCGCGGCGGAACGTGTCGAGGAACCGCTCGCCCTCCCGCCGCTCGCGCAGATAGACCGCGACGAGCTGGTCGACCGCGGGGGCGACCTTGTCGGCGGGCAAGGCCGGTCCGAGACTTTGACCCAGGGTGGCGTCGTCGTCGCCCGATCCGCCCAGAGTGAGCTGATAGAATTCCTCGCCCTTCTTATCGACCCCGAGGATGCCGATATTGCCCACGTGGTGGTGGCCGCAGGCATTGATGCACCCGGAAATCTTGATCTTCAGCTCCCCGACCTTTTCGGCCACGTCAGGATCGGAGAACCGGCGGGCGATATCCTGGGCGATGGGGATCGCCCGGGCGTTGGCGAGCGCGCAATAGTCGAGCCCCGGACAGGCGATGATGTCGCTGACAAGGGCGATATTAGCCGTCGCGAGGCCCACGGCGGCGAGGGTCGCATAGACCGCCGGTATGTCGTCCAGCTTCACGTGCGGGAGAAGGAGATTCTGCTCGTAGGTAACCCGCACCTCATCCATGGAATAGCGCGAGGCGAGATCGGCGAGGACGTCCATTTGCTCGGCGGAGCAATCTCCGGGCGTTTCCCCGGGGACCTTGAGTGAAACATTTACAAGGCCATAGCCCGGTATCTTGTGGGGCGTGACATTGTTGCGCGCGAACCGGGCGAAGGCGGGATCGGCGCGCCTGGCCGCCTCGAAAGCGGGCGAGACCGGGGGCAGGGTCGCGAAACCGGCCGGCGCGAAGGCGGCCCGGATGCGGGCAAGCTCGGTGTCCGGCAGATCGACGGCGGTCTTGTCAGAGGCCTCCCATTCGGCGTCCACCTGGCGGGCGAACGCCTCGGCTCCGAGGCTCGCCACCAGCACCTTGATCCGCGCCTTCCAGATGTTGTCCCGCCGGCCGTGGCGGTTGAACACCCGCAGGATCGCCTGGAGATAGGACAGAAGATGGCGGACCGGAAGCGCCTGGCGAATGGTCGCGCCCAGATAGGGCGTGCGGCCGAGTCCCCCGCCGACCATGACGGTGAAGACCAACTCGCCGGCGGCGTCGCGGTGAAGTCTCAGCCCGATGTCGTAGACCCGAATCGCCGCCCGGTCCTTCGCCGCCGCGGTCACCGCGATCTTGAACTTGCGCGGCAGGAACGAGAACTCCGGGTGGAAGGTGGACCATTGGCGGATCGCCTCGGCCCAGATTCTGGGATCGTCCACCTCGTCGGCCGTGGCCCCGGCGTGGGGATCGGTGGTGAGATTTCGGATGCAATTGCCGCTGGTCTGGATGGCGTGGAGATCGACCCTGGCCAACTCGTCGAGAATATCGGGTGCGTCGCGCAGCTTGATCCAGTGAAGCTGCAGATTGGTCCGCGTGGTGAAGTGGCCGTAGCCCTTGTCGTAGGTCCGGGCGATGTGAGCCAGAGCCCGCAGCTTGGCGCTGGTGAGGGTCCCGTAGGGAATGGCGATCCGCAGCATGTAGGCGTGGAGTTGCAGATAAAGGCCGTTCATCAGCCGGATGGGCTTGAACTGATCCTCGGTAATTTCTCCGGCGAGGCGACGCGCGCACTGGGCGCGGAACTCGGCGGCGCGGTCGGCGAGCATCTCGCGGTCGATCTGGTCGTAACGGTACATGTCGCGCGCCCCTATTTGCGCCGGATGAGGTCGACGCGGCCCTTCGAGCGGGCGGCCCCGTCGGCGTGGACGAGTCGCTCGATCGCCTCGCCCCTCGCGGCCTGCTTGCCGTGGTCGGGCTTGTTCGTGGGGCCGAGCGCGCGCAGGCGCTCGCGATAGCTCACCGGCGCGACCCCGCCCTCGGCCGACTGGACATCGATCAGATAGGGTTCGACCAGCCGGGTGACATCGGTTTTCGCATGGGCCTCGGCGGCCTCGGCGGCGGTGTCGTCGTCGAAGACCTCGGCGTCCGCGAACGCCTCGCTCCACGCCCCGCGATCCCAGAACACCACCTCTCCGTCGGTGAGCCGATTGGCGGTCAGGGCTTTCATCGCGTCACGGAGCGTTGGCTTCCAGCCTGCCGTTCCTCGAGACCGCCTAGAGGCGGGCTCAGAGCCCGCGCGCCCGCCATCACCTCGCCGACGATCAGCAAGGCGGGGCCGGCAAGGCCCTCGGCCGCCGCCGCGAGACCTCCGAGAGTCGTCGCGACGCGGCGCTCGCGCGGCAGGCTGGCGTTCTCCACGATGAGGGCCGCGGTCGACGCGGATCGGCCCGCCGACATCAATCGTCCGGCGATGGCCGCGGCGGCGGAGAGGCCCATATAGATCACCACCGTATGGTTGGCCTTCGCCAGATACGCCCAGTCGAGATCGGGGACCGCGCCGTCGCGGGCGTGACCGGTGACGAAGGTCACCGCCTGGGCGGCGCCGCGATGGGTCAGCGGCGCGCCCGCCGACGCGGAGGCCGCCAGCGCCGCGGTGATCCCGGGAACCACGCGGCACTCGATCCCCGCGTCGCGGCACGCGTCGAGTTCCTCGCCGCCGCGACCGAAAACAAAGGGATCGCCGCCCTTGAGGCGCACCACCGTCAGACCCGCGCGGGCGAAGGCGACAAGCATCCGGTTGATCTCGTCCTGCGCGTAGGAATGGCGGGACTTGCGCTTGGCCACGCAAATCCGCCGGGCACGGGCCGGGGCGAGATCGAGGACCGCCCCGGAGACCAGGCCGTCATGAACCACCACGTCGGCCGTCCCCAGGACCTTGAGCGCCCTGACCGTCAGGAGCTCGGGATCCCCCGGTCCGGCGCCCACCAGCCAAACGATCCCCGGCGCGGTGTCCGGCGCGGCCGACAGGACAACGAGGCCGGCCGCGGTTCGCTTGGGGGGAAATGGCTGGCGGATCATGGGGCGGGTTCAGAAACTCTATACGGCGCGGCGCGATGCGGGACGTTCCCCGCACAGTTGCAAAATGGCGGGACAGGCCCCATTTCGCAAGTTGAAGACTTCTGCCGGGGGGATCAGAAAATCTGTGGAGACCCGGCGGCGCCTTCCCCCCCTGAATGCCCTGCGCGCCTTCGAGGCGGCGGCGCGGCACCTTAATTTCTCACGCGCCGCGGACGAGCTGTCGGTGACCCCCGGGGCGGTTTCCCAGCAGATCCAGAATCTCGAGGACCATGTCGGCGCGCCTCTGTTCAAGCGCACGCCCCGCGGCCTTCTGCTCACCGACTCCGCCCAGACCGCCCTTCCCGCCCTGCGCGAGGCGTTCGACCGGCTGGCCGAGGCTGCCTCGCTCCTCACCGCCCAGGTCGACGGCCGGCGGCTCACCCTCACCGCCGCCCCCTCCTTCGCCGCCAAATGGCTGGTTCCCCGTCTCGGGCGGTTCGAGGCCGCGCACCCGCACATCGACGTGTGGCTTTCGGCCGACATGGAGCTGGTGGATTTCGGCTCCGGCGAGGTCGATCTGGCGATCCGCTACGGCGCCGGTCCCTATCCCGGGCTTGAGGCCATCCGGCTCATGAAAGAGACGGTGATCCCGGTGATGAGCCCCGAACTGGCGGCCGCCAATCCGGTTAACGGGCCGGCCGACCTCACCCGCCACATCCTGCTTCACGACGGCTCCCCCGACGCCGACGACAGTTGCCCCGACTGGCTGATGTGGCTGGCGGCGCGCGGGGTCAAGGGGATCGACGGCAACCGCGGCCCGCGCTTCAACCAGTCGAGCCTGGTGATCGAGGCGGCGGTGGGCGGACGGGGGGTGGCGCTGGCCAAACGCACGCTCGCGCAAGACGACCTTGACGCCGGGCGTCTCGTGGTCCCCATGCCGATCGCCACCAGCGTCGACTTCGCCTATTACGTGGTCCACCCCAAGGCCAAGGGCCGCCTGCCGCAGGTGAAGGCCTTCGTCGCTTGGCTCACCGCCGAAAGCGCCGCCCACGACGCCGCCCTCGCCACCATGGACAACGGCGCGGGCATTTAGGGATCAGGGACGCGCTTGCCATGCCCCGCGATTCCCCTATGGTTCGCCGCCTTCGCGGACACCCTTTCATCGGGGCGCACCGCGCGGGTGCATAGCTCAGTTGGTAGAGCAGCTGACTCTTAATCAGCGGGTCGTAGGTTCGAGCCCTACTGCACCCACCATGGTTTCCGCCCCTCCGGCCCGCGTCACCTCCACGGTCACGTGCGACAGCGACGGCAGACGTTCGAGCATGGCCTTGTAGAACGCCGGCTCGCGCGGCGCCGTGCCGGTGACAGCGACGATGGCCCCCAAATGGCCGGGGCCGAGACGCCACAGGTGGAGGTCGGAGACCGCGTCGCCGCCGGCTTCGATGGTCCCGCGAATCTGGTCGGTGAGGCGGCGGTTGGGGTTCATGTCCAGCAGGATCGCTCCGGTGTCGCGGATCAGGCCCCAGGACCAGCTGGCGATCACCACCGCGCCGACGAGGCCGGCCAAGGGGTCCATCCACAGCCAGCCGAACAGGCGCGCCAGAACGAGGCCGGCGATCACCAAGGCTGAGACCGCCGCGTCGGCCATGACGTGGACCACGGCGGCGCGGATGTTGTTGTCCCGTTCGTGGCCGTCGTGGGCGTGTTCCCCGGCATGATCGTGATTCTCGTGCTCGTGTTCGTGCTCATGATCGTCATCGTGATCGTGGCCGTGGGGGTGGTGATCGTGGCCGCCGCCGAGCACCCAGGCGCTGACGATGTTGACCCCAAGGCCGAGGACGGCGATCGGGATCGCCTCGGCGAAATGGATCGGCACGGGCGAAAGAAACCGGGTCACGGCCTCGTAGCCGATGAGAAGGGCGATCATGGCCAGGATGATGGCGCTGGCGAATCCGGCCAGATCGCCGAGCTTGCCGGTCCCGAAGCTGAATCGCGGATCGTGGGCATGCCGCCGCGCGAAGGTATAGGCGAGCGCCGCCAGCAGCATGGCTCCGGCGTGGGTCGACATGTGCAGGCCGTCGGCGACCAGGGCGATGGAGCCGAAGGCGAGGCCTCCGGCGATCTCGATCACCATCATCGCCCCGCAGATGGCGATGACGAACCAGGTCCGTCGCTCGTTCCGGGCGTGACCGGCGCCCAGATAGACGTGATCGTGGGCGAGGGCGCCGGCGTGCGGAAGCGAGGTGTCCATCCCCTCCACTCTAGCAGGACTCTCTCAAAACCACGCACGCACGCCGGCGGTGAACCGCACGTCGCCCGATCGCTCGCCCGCGGCGCGCACGAGGTCGGCGGTGACCCCGAACTTCTTCTCCCACGTCACCCCGACATAGGGCGCGAACTTGCGCGCGATCTCGTAGCGCAGGCGCAGGCCGGCATCGAGATCGGAGACCCCGGCCCCCACCCGCCGCGCGGGATCGTCCCTGGTGTAGAGGTTCACTTCCGCCTCCGGCTCGAGGATCAGGCGATTGGTGAGGAGCTGATCGTAAGAGACCATGACCTTGGCCGCGTAGTGGCCGCCAGCGCTGGCATAGGCGGTGGCCGAGACGTGAACGAAATAGGGCGCGAGCCCCTCGACGCCGACCGCGGCCCACCCCCGCCCGGGACGTGAATCCAGGTCGTAGCGGGCGCCCAGCTGAACATCGAAATAGGTGGAGATCGGGCGGTCGTAGAAGGCTTCTTGCTGGCCGTCGGAGACTTGGCCGGCGCCGTCCGCCTCGCCTTCGCTCTTGAGCCACAGGCGGTTGAAGTCGGTCCCCGCCCATGCCTCGCCTTCCCAGCGAAAGGCGTTGCCACCGCCGCCGCCAAGCCGTCCCTCGAACCGGTCGAAAACGCCGTGCACGAACACCCGCCGGTCGTCGACGGGGGAGCCGAAAGGCGCCGCCTCGGTCGCGCCGCCGGCCATGTCGCGGGCCGGCGCGGGCGTGGAGGCGCAGAGCATCATCGCCAGCGCCGCCCCCGCGAGCGCCGTCCTCACGCGACAAGCACCGTGCGGAACATGCCGGTCTCCATGTGGTAAAGCAGATGGCAGTGGAACGCCCACCGCCCCGGCGTATCGGCGGTGAAGACGAAGCTCACCCGCTCGCCCGGCTTCACATTCACCGTATGCTTCAGCGGCAGCCGCCCCGCGTTCCCGTTCTCCAGTGAGAACAGAAAGCCGTGAAGGTGGATCGGATGCTCCATCATGGTGTCGTTGATCAGGACGAAGCGCACCCGTTCGCCAAGACGCACGCGGATCGGACCGGCTTGAGAGAACTTCTCGCCGTCGAACCCCCACGTCCATCGCTCCATATTGCCCGTCAGGTGAAACACGATGTCGCGGGTCGCCGGTCGCGTATCCGGGTCGGGTTCGAGCGCCTCGAGATCGGCGTAGACCAGGCTCCGCCGGCCATCCCCGTCCAATCCCGCGCCCGCCTCGGTCTGTCGGCTCTTCGTCTCCATGGCGACATTGTCGACATTGATCCCGCCAGCCAGCCGCGCCGGATCGACACCATCGGCGTTGACGACGGGCGGTGCGGGATGCGTGGCGGGCATCGACATGCCGGCCGTCGCCGAAGGGGTCATATCCATGCCGACCCCGGCGCCGCCGTTCATCTCCATTCCGCCCATCTTCATTCCGCCCATGGCCATGCCGGCCATCCCCATGTCGGCCATGGTGCGCATCGGCCTGGGATCCATCGGCGGGATCGACCCGGTCATGCCGGTTCGCGGCGCGAGCGTGGCGCGGGCATAGCCCGTGCGGTCCTCGGCCTGCGCGAAAATCGTGTAGGCGGCGTCGTCCGGCGGCTGGACGATGACATCCCAGGTTTCGGCCACCCCGATGCGGAACTGATCGACCCGCACCGGCTCCACATCGCTTCCGTCGGCGGCCACCACGGCGAGCGACAGTCCGGGAATTCGCACGTCGAAAGTGGTCATCGACGAAGCGTTGATGAACCGCAGCCGCACCCGCTCGCCGGGCCGGAAGAGTCCGGTCCAATTGGCCGCCGGCGGCTGGCCGTTGACCAGATAGGTGTATGTGGCGCCGGTGACGTCGGCGATGTCGGTGGGGCTCATCCGCATGCGACCCCACATCGTCCAGTCCCGCCACGTCGCCGCCAGCCCCCTGGCGCGTGCGTCGGCGGCGAAGGTTCCCAGCGTCCTTTGATGGAAGTTGTAATAGGCGCCCTGCATCTTCAGGTTGGCGACCACCCTCATCGGGTCCTCGTCCGTCCAGTCGGACAGCAGAATCACATGCTCGCGGTCGTAGCCGTAGGGCGGCGGTTTACGGGGCTCGAGGATCAGCGCGCCGTAGAGACCGGTCTGCTCCTGCATCCCCGAGTGGCTGTGATACCAGTAGGTCCCCGCCTGGCGGATGGGGAAACGGTAGGTGAAGGTCTCGCCGGGCATGATCCCGCGGAAGCTCAGGCCGGGAACCCCGTCCATGTCCGCCGGCAGGCGCAGGCCGTGCCAGTGAATGCTGGTGGTCTCCGACAGGCGGTTGGTGACATTCAGGGTGACCGTATCGCCTTCGCGGAACCTGAGTATCGGCCCCGGAACCGACCCGTTCACCGCCGTGGCCATGCGCCGGCGCCCGGTGATGTTTATGGGCATGGCGCGGAGGGTCAGGTCGAACGCCTCGCCGCTCGGCGTCTCGCGCGCCGCTCCCGCCGCGAGCCGGGGAATTCCCGCCGCCGCCGCCCCGCCGGCGAGCGCCAGTCCCTGAACGAATCGCCGCCGGGAGGAGGCGGTAACGTCACCCGCCACGGGACATCTCCATCATCGCGTCGTGATCGGCGGGGGCTGCTTTCACCGTCGCCCGATAGTGCGCCGCGTCGAGGGTCGGCATCCGCCGGACGAAGGCCACCATGTCCCAGATCAGCGCGTCTGAATGGGTGCGCCCCCACGCGGGCATGGCGGTCATCTTGATCCCGTGCTTGATCGTCCAGAACTCTTCGGCCGCCGACAGATCGGTTCTCCGCGCGAGCTCCGGCGCCGGCGGGTAGAGTCCCCGGCTGATCTCGGTCTTCTCCATGCCCGGCGCGAGGTGGCAGCCGGCGCACATCTCCGCGTAGAGACCGGCGCCCGTCGCGATCCGCGTCGGGTCGTTCAGGTTCCCGGGCGCCTCGATCGCTTTGGCGTGAACCGCGACCGATCGATCACGCACGGTTTCCAGCAGCCAGTGGGTCGGGGCCGCGTGCGGAACGTCGGCGCCGATGTCGTAGGTCCCCGACCAGATGAAGAGCCCCGCGGCGGCCGCGACGGCGACGATCCCCACGGCGGCGATCAGCAAAGTGGGGGCGCGCCCGCTCATCGGTCGGACCGGCTGAACACCTCGATCAGTTCGGCGACCGTGCGGCGTTGATCGTCCGGGTTCCCGCCGACGATTGCGCTCTCCACGCACGACGCGAGGTGATCGGCCAGCACCATCTGCTCGACCTTGCCCAGCGCCGAGCGCGCGGCGCGCACCTGGGCGACGACGTCCAGGCAATAGCGGTCGGCCTGGATCATTTGGGCGAGGCCGCGAACCTGTCCCTCGATCCGGGCGAGCCGGGTGGCGGCGGAGCGTTTTGTAGTCGGGTTCATTTGACGCCAATACCCCATGTTAGTATCCGCGGGCAATACCCATATGGGGTACAGTGAAGGTTGCGCGATGTTGGACGACCGGCATCATTGCCGCCCGACCTGATCCGGCGAGGCGGTTTTCGCGGAACCTTGTCCCGACACGGACACTTTATGCGCTGTACTGTGACGGACGCGCGTTCGGGCGCAGTTGCCAGGTCGTCGGTTCGAGGGAATTCCAATCATGAAAAGCTACATTTTCGGCGCCGCCTTCGCGGCCGCGCTGTCGGTCGCGGTGGGCGCCCAAGCCGCCAATCTCGTTCTGGACGGCGACTTCTCAAATCCCTCGGGGGGCGGCTCGTACGTAACCTACGGTGGCGGATCGACCATGGGGCCGTGGCTGGTCACAGGTGGCAGCGTCGACCTGATCGGCGGCTACTGGCAATCGCCGACCGCCGGCGGCGGCAGCATCGACCTCGACGGCGGTTCCCCGGGGGGCCTCAGCCAGAGCCTTTCCCTGGGCGCCGGCAATTATGTGCTGACCTATTTCCTCTCCGGCAATCCCGACGGCGGCGCCGGAACCAAGACGGTGAGCGTCGCCGTCGGCGGCGGCAGCCAGACGGCGAGCTTCACCACCGGGTCCAACACCCACGCCGACATGATGTATATTCCCGAGACCCTCAACTTCACGGCGACCGGGCCGACCACCCTCACCTTCACCAGCCTGGACGGCGGCGGCCCCTTCGGCCCGGTGATCGGCGGGGTCAGCATCACCGCCGTGCCCGAGCCCGCCGCCTGGATCCTGATGATCGGCGGCTTCGGCCTTGTCGGCATCGCCATGCGCCGTCGGCAATCGACGATCGCGGCCTAGCATTACAGTTGCATTCGGATTGGGTCTCTGAATCGATGGGCAACCATGATTCGGGAGATCATGGATGTCTGGCGCATCGATCGAGACGACACTGGAGCTTTGGGCCTCATCGCTTAGGTATGTGAAGGCGCGGATCAGGCGGCTGTTCACCCAGGAACGGGTGGCGGCTTCAGCGGGCCTCTTTCTGGACGGGCTGCTGGGTGACGAGCGGCGCAAGAC
>JBDTKQ010000200.1:0-3912 GCA_039935235.1 Caulobacteraceae bacterium | reverse complement strand
CCGCCTGTTCAACGTCTCAAGCACCTTCTGGTCGGTGGGCGCCTCAGTGGCCGAAACGATATTCGACGCCGGCGCGCGGCGGGCGCGGGTCGCCTCCGCCCGCGCCGCCTATGACCAGGCCGTGGCCACCTATCGCCAGACGGTCCTGAACGGCCTGGGTCAGGTGGAGGACAATCTCGCCGCCACCCGTGTTCTTGCCGCCGAACAGGCGTTCCGCCGAGCGGCGGTGGCGGCGGCCTCCGCCTACGAGACGATCGTGCGCAACCAGTATCTCGCCGGCCAGATCGACTACACCACCGCGGTCGTCGCCCAGACCGCCGCCCTGTCGGCGCGCAACGCGGAACTGCAGATCAAGGCCATGCGCCTGGTGACCGCCGTCGACCTGATCGGCGCCCTGGGCGGCGGCTGGTCCACCACGGCGGCGACCCCGGGCGCGAGCGGCCGTTAAGACCCCGGTCTATCGGTGGTGGCGATGGTGGTGATGGTGGTGGCGGTAGTGGTGGCCTATCGTCGCCCCGCCCACGCCGCCGACCACGGCGCCGACCGGCCCGGCGACCACGGCGCCGGCAACGACGCCGGCGGCCGCGCCTTTGGTCGTATTGCTCACCGCCCCCGCGCCGCTCGCTCCAGCGAGACCGGCGACGAGAACCGCGGTCAAGACAGCTTTTTTCATCGAAATCTCCAAAGGTGGTCGGCGGGGTCACGCTCCCGCCCGAGTTTCGAGCGTGATCGCCGCGCCGGACTTCGTCAAGGCGATCGCGTGACGCGGCGGGCGGCGACGGTGCGCGCCGAGGCGGCGATGGCGCGAATCTCGGGCGCCACGGCGGGATAGCGGGCGGCGGTCGCCTCGACATCGCCGATCTCGACATCGGCCGGAACCACCCCGGGCCACTCGGTGCTGCCGCCAAGGAACCAGCGGCCCTGCCCCGGAAGCCGCGCGGTGTGGACGGTGTTTCCCGCAATCCATCCACGATTTTCCGCCTCGCCGATGTTCGTCGTACGACCCCCCATCTGCTGCGCTGCAGCAAAAAGCTTGCGTTCGGGCGGCGATCCGGGGTAGAGGATCGGCGTTCGGCCACCGTGTACAGGCCGAACCCCGCCGTCGCCGCGACCTGGACCCCTGTCCGCCGCGCCGCCGGCGCGGATGTCTGGGGGCGCCGTCGCCCTCGTCGCACAGGACACGAAATCCTTGTTCTCCAAACTTTCGACGCGCGCGAAAGCGTGCGCGTTGTTCGGCGCCGCCGTGACCGGGGCCGTTCTGGGCGTCTGCGCCTTCGCCGTCGTCGGCCATGCGGCCGCCCCGCGCGCGGCCGCCGTGCTCCAATCGAGCTATGAGCGGGCCCACGCCCAATCGGCGCCGGCCGCCCCGGCCGCGGCCCCCTCGCCCCCCGCCATGGCGCCTTCGCCGGCGGCGGTGGCGACCACCGGCTTTCCCTCCAGCGACATCAACTGTCTGGCGGCGGCGGTCTATTACGAGGCCCGCGGAGAGGTTGCCGATGGTCAGGCCGCGGTCGCCCAGGTGGTGCTCAACCGCGCCCGCCACCCCGCGTTTCCCAAGAGCGTGTGCGGCGTGGTCTATCAAGGCAAGCACAGCGGCGCGTGCCAGTTCAGCTTCGTGTGCAACGGGGCGATGGACCGCCCGCGCGAGCCGGGGGCGTGGACCCGCGCGCGCAGGGTGGCCGTGCGCGCCATGGGCGGCTATGTCATCGCCGCCGTGGGCAAGGACACCAGCTTTCACGCGATCCGCGTGCGCGGGCCCCGGTCGTCCGGCGCCTTGACCCGGATCGGCGGCCAGGTGTTCTACGCGCCCCACGCGTGAGCGGACGGAAGAACGGGGACTTCATGAGCGAAACGTCGATCGTCTTCCCGCTTTTTCCCGGCGTCACCCAGCTCGACTTCACCGGGCCGCATCAGGTTTTCAGCCGCCTTCCCGGCGCCCGCGTGACGGTGGCCAGTCTCGACGGCGCGCCGGTGACCGCCGACGGTCTGACCTTCGCCGGCTTGACGCGCCTGGACGCGATCGAGCGATGCGACGTGCTGTGCGTTCCAGGCGGCCCCGGGACCGCCGGAGCGATGGAAGACGCGGCCTTCGTGGCGCAGATCCGCCGCCTCGCCGTCGGCGCCGTCTATGTCACCTCGGTATGCACCGGATCGCTGATCCTCGGCGCGGCGGGCCTGTTGAAAGGCCGGCGCGCCGCCTGCCACTGGGGCGCGCGCGACCTTTTGCCGGTATTCGGGGCGATCGCGGACGACGGCCGTGTGGTTCGCGACGGCAAGGTCTTCACCGGCGGCGGCGTGACCGCCGGGATCGACTTCGCTCTTGCCCTCGCCGCCGAGATCGCCGGCCGCGAGACCGCCGAGGCGATCCAGCTCACCCTCGAATACGCCCCGGCCCCGCCCTTCGCCGCCGGCCGCCCGGAGACCGCGCCGCCGCAGGTGCTGGCCCGGGTGAAAGCCCTCATGGCCCGGACCGCTCCGGACCGTCGCGCGGCGGCCGAGCGGGCGGCTGCGCTTTTGTAGAGAGCGGCCGGTTCACCGCGCGTCGAGGCCGATGTCGAGCACCGGGGCCGAATGGGTGAGGGCGCCGACGCTGATCAGATCGACGCCGGTTTGGGCGATCGCCCGCACGGTGGCGAGGGTGACGCCGCCGGACGCCTCGAGCGTCACGCGGCCGGCGGCCATGGCCACCGCCGCGCGCAGGGCCTCGAGGTCGAAATTGTCCAGCATGACGACATCGGGGCTGTGTTCGAGCGCCTCGCCGAGCTGATCCAGACTGTCGACTTCGACCTCGATGGCGACCAGATGGCCGACCGCCCCGCGCGCCCGGCGAATGGCCTCTCCTACCCCCCCGCACGCGGCGACATGGTTGTCCTTGATCAGGATGGCGTCGTCGAGACCGAAGCGGTGATTGGCTCCCCCGCCGCAGCGCACCGCGTATTTTTCCAGGGTCCGCAGAAGCGGGGTGGTCTTGCGGGTGTCGACGATCCGCGCGCCGGTTCCGGCGACCGCCTCGGCATGGCGGGCGGTGAGGGTGGCGATCCCGCCCAGGCGTCCAAGAAGGTTCAGCGCTACCCGCTCGGCGCCCAGAAGCGCGCGGGCGTTGGCTTCCACATTCGCCAGAACCGCGCCCGCCACGACGGCGTCCCCGTCGGCGAGGGCGGTCTCGAACCGCGCGGCGGGGTCCATCGCGGCAACGGCCAGACGCGCGCAGGCGAGGCCGGCGACCACGCCTTTGCCGCGCGCCACGAAGGCGGCGGCCATTCGCGCCTCGGCCGGGAGGCACGCCGCCGAGGTCAGGTCGCCCGCGCGGCCCAGATCCTCGGCGAGGGCGGCCAGGACGAGGGGTTCGATCACGAGATCGGGGAGGCCGGCGATCACCTCACGCCGCTCGCTCGCGCGCCGGCTCGCGGTCCAGGGTCAGGCGGGTGTGGACGGCCGCCGCCGCGGGGGCGGGATGGTCGGCCCGGAAATGGGCGCCGCGGCTCTCCCGCCGGGACATCGCCGCGTCCACGACCAGGCGGGCGGCGACGAGCGGCAGAGCCGGGCCACACCGCGCCTCCATGCCCGCGATCCATGCCGCCAGACCGCCGAGGCCGGCGGCGTCCCGCACCACGGCGGCATCGGCGCTCATGCGCGCCCGCAGGCCGGCCAGCGTCGCCGGCGGAAGACCGGGAGCCGGCGCGGCCGAGAGGATGGCGCCGGGGAGCGAGGTGGACTCGCGCGCCGCCTCCCCCGCCCGCGCGCCCCACACGGCGGCCTCGACAAGGGAGTTGGAGGCCAGGCGATTGGCCCCGTGAACGCCGGTGGAGGCGCACTCGCCCACCGCCATCAGACCCGCCAGCGAGGTTCGCCCCCACGCGTCCGTCGCGATCCCGCCCATGTGGTAGTGGGCGGCGGCGAGCACCGGAATGG
>JBDTKQ010000199.1:0-3367 GCA_039935235.1 Caulobacteraceae bacterium | reverse complement strand
CCGACATCGCCCTCTTTTCTGAACTTTTCCTGATCGGCTATCCGCCGGAGGATCTGGCGCTCAAGTCCGCGGCGCTTCGCGATTGCGCGGGGGCGCTCGGGAGGTTGGCGGCGACGACCGCGACCGGCTGCGCGGCGCTCATGACCCTGCCGTGGCGCGGCGCCGACGGACGTCCGCGTAACGCCATCGCCTTTCTCGAGGGCGGCCGGATCCGCGACGTGGCCTTCAAGATCGACCTGCCGAACTATGGCGTGTTCGACGAAAAGCGTATCTTCGCCCCGGGAGGGTCGGCGGGGCTGTTCGAGTTTCGGGGCCTGAAACTGGGGGCGCCGGTCTGCGAGGACATCTGGGGTCCAGGGCCGTGCGCGGACCTGAAAGACCGCGGCGCCGAACTCCTCCTGGTTCCCAACGGCTCTCCCTTCCGTCGCACGTCTGCGGCCGAGCGAACGGCGGTGACGACCGCCCGGGTGGCCCAAACCGGGCTGCCCCTCATCTATGTCAATCAGGTCGGCGGCCAGGACGAACTGGTCTTCGACGGCGGCTCATTCGCCCTTCAGGCGGACGGGGCCCGGTGCATGGCGCTCCCGTTGTTCGACGACGCGATCGCCTGTTCGACGTGGGAGCGGACGGCGGCCGGATGGCGCTGCGTCGCCGCCCCGATGACCGTCCAGCCCGTGGGCGCCGAAGCCATCTACCGCGCCATGGTCACCGGCCTTCGCGACTATGTGCGCAAGTCCGGATTCACCGGCGTTCTTCTCGGCCTTTCCGGCGGAGTGGATTCGGCAATTTCCATGGTCGTGGCCCGTGACGCCCTTGGACCGGAGAACGTTCGGGCGTGGATGCTCCCTTCCCGATACACCAGCGCCGAAAGCCTGGAGGACGCGGCGGCGTGCGCGCGGGCGTGCGGTGTTTCCCTCGCGGACATACCGATCGGCCCGGCGATGGCGGCCTTCGACTCGATGCTCGCGCCCACCTTCGCCGGTCGGGCGCCGGACATCACCGAGGAAAACCTCCAGGCGCGCATCCGCGGGGTGACCCTCATGGCCCTCTCGAACAAGCTGGGCCTCATGCTGGTGACCACGGGCAACAAGTCGGAAATGGCCGTGGGCTATGCCACCCTCTATGGCGACATGTGCGGCGGCTACAATGTCCTGAAGGACCTCTACAAGGCGGAGGTCTATGACGTGTGCCGGTGGCGCAACGCCCACCCGGCCTACGGCGGACCCGCCGGCCCGATCCCCGAGCGCATCCTCAGCAAGGCCCCCTCGGCGGAGCTGCGCCCCGACCAGACCGATCAGGACAGCCTGCCGCCCTATGAGGAGCTGGGCGCCATCCTCCACGGCCTGGTCGAGGAGGAGGCGACGCTGGACGAGATTGTCGCCCGGGGCCACGCGGCGGCCACCGTCGAGCGGGTGCAGCAGCTCCTCTACACTTCGGAATATAAGCGCCGCCAAGCGGCCCCGGGCGTGAAAATCGGCGGCCGCGCCTTCGGCCGGGACCGCCGCTACCCGATCGTCAACCGTTTCCGTGATCGGGTGGGCGCCCTCTGAATTCAGCGGCGCCGGCCATAACGGCCCCCCTCAGATCAGGCTGTTCACCGTTGGTGTCGTCCATGTCTCGCGGGACATGGCCAGAAGGGTGGGGACGACCTCCGCCACCTCGTCGACAGCGCGCCAGCCCCCGACGAAGACGGCGGGAAGCAGCCGCTCGTCGATGAACTTCTGAAAAAGGGCCAGGAGCGGATCCCAAAAGCCGCCGGGGCTGAAGAACACCAACGGTTTGCCGTGGAGGCCGAGGCGGCGCCATGACAGAAGCTCGATCGTTTCCTCGAGCGTGCCGATGCCGCCGGGGAGCACGGCGAAGGCGTCCGCCTCCTCGAACATTCGCATCTTGCGCGCGTGCATCGAGGCGACGACGACCACATCGACCGTGGCCGGCGGCGGCTCGGCGGCGAGGAGGAACTCGGGGATCACGCCCAACACCCGCCCACCCGCCGCGCGCGCGGCTCTTGCGCACGCGCCCATCAGGCCGATCCCGCCGCCGCCATAGACGAGACGCAGATCGCGCGCCGCCAGATCGCGGCCAAGATCGGCGGCGGCGGAAAGCCACGCGGGATCCGCGGCGGGGGACGACCCGCAATAGACTCCGATCGAACGCACCGGCGGGTTGGACATTTCTTCGGTCTCACTGAATGGATTGGGGGCGGCGGCCGGGCTAAGGATGTTCGCGCCAAGAGCTATCGGAAGGGCGCGCCATTTACCGCATATTTCATCCGGCGTTCGCCACGGTCCTGGTCCTCGCCATGAGTGTGAGTGCGTGCGGGCCGGGTCCGGCGGTCCCGGCGACAAACGGCCCGGCGCCGTCGGCCCCGGGGTCCGCGGAGGCCAACTACTGGTCCGCTCCCCGCCTCGACGCGGTCCAGCGCGTCGCCGACGGGCGTCTCCTGCTGACCGGCCGCGCGGCGCCCGGCAGCCGGGCGCACCTTGCCCGACCGGGCGGCGCGCCGATGCTCCTTGCGGTAAACGGCGAAGGGCTGTGGCGGGCGACCTTGCCGGCCGCGGGCGATGTCCGCCTCTACGGCCTGTCGATGAGCCAGGGGCGACGGTCCACCCAGGCCGAGGGTTATCTGGCGATAACGCCGCTGGGCCGCGCCGCGCTGCTGCGGTCGGGATCGGGAGCCGTGGCGGTGGCGCCGGGCGGCGCGCGGCCCCGCGTTCTGGCGGTGGACTTCGACCGACGGGGCGGCGCGGTTATCTCCGGCATGGCCGCGCCCCGCTCGGTGGTGACGGTCTCCACCGACGGCGTTCAGCGCGGACGCGCGCCCGCGGACGCCGCCGGCCGGTTTTCCCTGTCCCTCGATGAGCCCCTGACGCCCGGCCCCCACATCGTCGCCGCCGACGGGCCGGCGGGAGGGTGGCGGGGCGCGGTCGAGATTTCCCCGGCTCCCACGCCGGCCGGCGCGCCCTTTGGCGCCGCGCGCGTCGGCGGCGGCTGGCGCATCGACTGGATGACGCCGGGCGGCGGCGTGCAATCGACCGTGATCTTCCCCGACAAGGCGCCCGGGGCGTGAGGGGGTTCAACCCCGCCGCCGACCGGCGGATGTCCGTTCCAGGCGCGGTGGCCGCGCCCAAGGGAGCCTTCAGTTTCTGGTCGTCCATGGGCGATCTTGTCCGCCTCGTGCTCCGCTCGAGAGCCAAGGGACTGAAGACGCGATTGTCGGCGGCCCTCGCCCTGGTTTTGCTCGGTAAATTGACCGGGGTGATCGGACCGCTGCTGATCCAGGGCGCCATCGACCGGCTCAACCACGGCCGCACGGGTGGGGAGGCGGTGTTCGTCGCCTTCGCCGGGCTGGTGCTCGGCTGGGTGG
>JBDTKQ010000198.1:0-1933 GCA_039935235.1 Caulobacteraceae bacterium | reverse complement strand
AGATGACGCGGCCGGAACGGCGCGATGGCGCGCGACCGGAAACCACAACAGCGCCGCGGTGAGCAGGGTCCCGCCGGTCAGGGCGAGGACCAAACCCAGCGGCCGAACCAAGTCGCCCGGCCCGGCGCGAACGGCGCGGCGCGGCGGCTTTGGCGGCGCCGCGGCGTCATTCAAGCCTTCGGAAAACGAGGGCCATGAGGGATCGCCCAACCGGTCGGCGGCGGCGCGAGAGGGGATCGCCGTCGCCGACGGGTCGTCAAACAAAAGCGCCCGCTCCGGCGGGTCGGGGGCCTTGATCGGGCGAAGGGCGAAGGACGCCGAAGGGTGAACGTCGGGCGGCTCGGCGATCCGCCGACGCCGGGTCCGCCTCAGTTTGGCGAGGAGCGCCTCGAACGGATCCGCCGCGGCCTCGTCGTTCGCCGCGGATCCAGAAAGGGCGAGGAAATCGTTGACCTTGGGCTCCATGAACCACTCACCGTCGCGGTGACGGGGCGCGACCATCCCGCCCCGTCGCACCGTCTCTCGACAATCTTGGAAAACGGGCGCGCGCGGCGAATCGTTCCGCGGGCCGGCGCGACCTTCACGGCGCCAGCCGATAGCCTCCGGCCTCGGTGACCAGCAGGCGCACGTTGGACGGGTCCGGCTCGATCTTCTGGCGCAATCGGTAGACGTGGGTTTCCAGGGTGTGGGTGGTGACCCCGGCGTTGTAACCCCACACCTCGGCGAGCAGCTCCTCGCGGCACACCGGCTTGGCCCCCGCGCGGTAGAGGTATTTGAGGATGCTGGCTTCCTTGTCGGTCAGGCGCAGCTTGCGGCCTTTGGCGTCGATCAGCACCTTGCCGGCGGGGCGGAACTCATAGGGTCCGATGCGAAAGACCGCATCCTCGGACTGTTCGTGGCTGCGCAGCTGCGCGCGGATGCGGGCCATGAGCACGCTGAAGCGGAAGGGCTTGGTGACATAGTCGCTCGCGCCCGCGTCGAGCCCCGAGACGGTCTCCGCCTCCCCGGCGGCGGCGGTCAGCATGATCACCGGCGAGGCCACCCCCGCGGCGCGCAGCGCGCGGCACACCTCGCGGCCGTTCATGTCCGGAAGGTCGACGTCCAGAAGGATCAGATCGGGGTGCGCCGCCGTGGCCGCCGCGAGGCCCGCGGCGCCGGTGGCGGCGGCGGCGGCGGCGAACTCCGCCTCCGCCCCGAGCTGTTCGGCGAGAAGGTCGCGGAGGTCCTGGTCGTCGTCGATGATCAGGATGGACTTGGGTTGCGCCATGGCCCCGGACCATGCACCGTTTGCCGACCAAAGGCCAAGGCCGGGACGAAGAGACGATGACGATCTTCACCGCCCATGCCGACGGACACCTCGATCTGGCGGCGCGGCGGGTGCGCTGCGCTCTGGGCGCGGGCGGCGTTGTGGCGGCGACCGACAAGCGCGAGGGCGACGGCGCCTCGCCGGCCGGGGTCTGGCCGCTGCGCCGGGTGTTGTGGCGGCCCGATCGGGGAGGAGCCCCGGAAACCGCGCTGCCCGCCCGCGCCCTTCGCCCCGACGACGGCTGGTGCGAGAGCCCCGCCGACCCACACTACAACCGGCCGGTTCGCGCTCCGGGACCCTCGGCCACCGACAGGATGTGGCGCGAGGACCTCCTCTACGACCTGGTCGTCGTGCTTGGGCACAACGACGATCCGGTGGTTCCGGGCGCCGGCTCGGCCATCTTCCTCCATCTGGCGCGCCTGGACTTCGGCCCCACCCGAGGCTGCGTCGCCGTCGCCCGAAGCGACCTGGAAGCGCTGCTGGCGCTGGCCGGGCCGGGGGATGCGCTCGAGATTCGCGAGGCGCGTGCGGGCCACGGACGTGCCGCCCGCCCTTGACGACGGCCCGGAGGGGCGGGCGAGAGCCCGCGCTTGCGAAACCCTAATAGGCGAAGGTCTCGAACACCTC
>JBDTKQ010000197.1:0-3175 GCA_039935235.1 Caulobacteraceae bacterium | reverse complement strand
TCCTCGGCCTCCGCCACGGGCGCCGCCCCCGGGCGGGTCGACTCGCCGCCGATGTCGAGCCGGTCGGCGCCGTGGGCCACGAGCCGGCGCGCGAAGGCGAGGGCGTCTTCACAGGACGACAGGCGCCCGCCGCCGGAGAAGCTGTCGGGCGTGACGTTGACGATCCCCATGACCAGGGGCCGGCCCCCCGGCGCGTCGCCCACCGGCGGAGACTCAGGCCGGTTCGGGATCGGGGCGGGGGGCGAGGGGCACCGAGACGCGCGGTCCGGCGAGGGGCCGGCGCTCGGGCTCGTCGCGGTTGGGCGCCACGCCCTTCATGGCGTTGACGATCTCCTCGCCCGACAGGGTCTCGTATTCGAGGAGCGCCTTGGCGAGGGTGTGCAGATCCTCAAGCCGCTCGGTGAGGATGCGGCGGGCCTCGTCCAGAGCGGTCTGGATCAGGCGGCGAACCTCGAAGTCGATCTTCTGGGCGGTGTCCTCGGAGACGTTCTGGGTGCGGGCCACCGAGTGGCCGAGGAAGACCTCTTCCTGATTGTCGCCGTAGGAGACGGTGCCGACCACGTCCGAATAGCCCCAGCGGGTGACCATGTTGCGCGCCAGGCTGGTGGCGGCGGAAATATCGCTCGAGGCGCCCGAGGTGATGCGGTTCTTGCCGAAGATCAGCTCCTCGGCCACCCGCCCGCCCATCATGATCGCCAGGCGCGAGGTCATCTGCTCGAAGTTCATCGAATAGCGGTCCCCCTCGGGGAGTTGCATGACCATGCCCAGGGCGAGGCCGCGAGGAATGATCGTCGCCTTGTGCACCGGATCGGCGGAGGGAACGGACAGGGCGATCAGGGCGTGGCCGCCCTCGTGATAGGCGGTGGTGCGCTTTTCCTCGTCGCTCATGACCATGGATTTGCGCTCGGCGCCCATCATCACCTTGTCCTTGGCGTCCTCGAAATCGCGCTGCACGACCATCTTGCGGTTGCGGCGCGCGGCCATCAGGGCCGCTTCGTTGACCAGATTGGCGAGGTCGGCGCCGGAAAAACCGGGACAGCCGCGGGCGATAACCTTGACATCGACATCGTGGGCCAGCGGGACATTGCGCATGTGAACCCGCAGGATTTTCTCGCGGCCGCCGACGTCCGGGTTGGGCACCACGACCTGGCGGTCGAACCGCCCCGGCCGGAGCAGGGCGGGGTCGAGGACGTCGGGGCGGTTGGTGGAGGCCACGACGATGATGCTCTCGTTGGGATCGAAGCCGTCCATCTCCACCAGAAGCTGGTTGAGGGTTTGCTCGCGCTCGTCGTTGCCGCCCCCGAGTCCGGCGCCGCGATGGCGGCCGACCGCATCGATCTCGTCGATGAAGATGATGCACGGGGCGTTCTTCTTGGCCTGTTCGAACATGTCGCGCACGCGGCTGGCGCCGACGCCGACGAACATCTCCACGAAGTCAGAGCCGGAAATATAGAAGAACGGCACGCCCGCCTCGCCGGCCACGGCGCGGCCGAGAAGCGTCTTGCCGGTCCCCGGCGGCCCGATCATCAGGGCGCCCTTGGGAATCTTGCCGCCGAGCTTCTGGAACTTGGCCGGGTCCTTGAGGAAATCGACGATCTCGCTCAGGTCTTCCTTGGCCTCGTCCACCCCGGCGACATCCTCGAAGGTGACCCGGTTCTTGTTCTCGGTGAGCAGCCGGGCCTTCGATTTGCCAAAGCCCATGGCCCCCCGCGCGCCGCCATGCATCTGGCGCATGAAGAAAACCCACACCCCGATGAGAAGCAAAATGGGGAGCATGTTGATCAGGATGCTGGGAATGAGGCCGGCGCCGGGCTGTTCGAAATCGAAGGCGGCGCCGTGGGCCTCGAGACGTTTTTGCAGGTCGCCGGTCTCCATCGGTCCGGTGGCGGTGAGCACGTGGCCGGCCCGGTCGTGAGCCTCGATGACCTGGCCGTGAATCTTCACCGACTTGATGTCGCCGCTGTCCACCCGGCCGAGCATCTCCGAATAGGTGATCTGGCTGGCGTTCCCGCCGTGGGAGCCGCTGTTCATGACGCCGAAAACGACGACCAGAACCAGGACGATGACGCCCCATATGGCCAGGTTGCGAAGGTTCATGAATACGCCTCGATAGGAGTTGGGGCTTCATTTAGGGCGTCGGAGGCGTTTCCGCCACGCGCCCGATCGCCGCCTCGTGCCGGACCCACCCGCAAGCGGCGACGAACCGCGCCTCGATCAGCGGCCGCAGGCGCACCGCCGGGGCGTCGCCCATGAGGGGACAGACCACGGCGCCCGCCGCATCGACGATGGCCGGCAGGGCGCCGCGCGCGTCCGCCGGAAGGCGGCGGAGCGCCCGCGCCTGGTCCCGCGGCAGCTGCCCGGCCAGGCCGCTCAGGGCGGTCACGGCGAGACCGGGCTTCCGCGCCTCGATGGCGAACCGGCCATCCCACACCACGGCGCTCCCGGGCGGCAAGTCGACCGGCCGGGCGCCGGCGCGACGAAGAGCGCCGGCCTCGCGCGCCACGCGCACGAGCGGCCCGTCCAGCCGGATTCTGGCCCCCGCGAGGCTCGCCACGAACGGCTCGTCCCCGGCCAGGCTCCGCAGCAGACGATCGAGGGCGGCCCGGTCCGGCGGCGCATCCGTTCCCGCCGCGCACAGCACCGCCGTGCCCAGCGCCCGCCGGGCGTCGCGCGGTTCGGCGGCGGCGAGGTCTTCGCGGGAAAGGCCGATGTCTCCCCCCGCGCCGACGGCAAAACCCGGCCCGCGGGCGCGGCGATCGGCACAGATGGGCGGGGGTTCCTCGCCGGTGGTCCCCGCCATTCGCGCGCGTGCGCGGGGGGAGGCGGGATCGTCATTGGCCGGGTCCTCGATCCAGGTTTCGCCCCCGGCGTCCAGCCAGGCGCGCAGGGCCGCGCGGCGCGCGTGGAGGAGCGGTCGGAGAATGAACAGGCCCCGGCCCTCCGGCCACACGGGCGAGGGCGCCCACTCGGCCGGGTCTGAAAGGCGCAGGCCCGCGCGGCGCATGCGGGACCCCTCCAGGCGGTCGTCGGCGGTGTGGCCCATCAGGATCACCCGCGCGCCCAGGCTCCGCGCGGCCTCCGCGAGCAGCCGGTGGCGGGCGCCCCGCGCGGCGCCGGCAAGGCCGCGCGCAGGCATTTCGCCGGTCCATGACAGGACGCGGTGGGCGATCCCCGC
>JBDTKQ010000196.1:0-12803 GCA_039935235.1 Caulobacteraceae bacterium | reverse complement strand
GCTCAGGCAGATCGATCCGGCGATAACCGCTGCCCGGCCCTTGAGGTTCTTCGCCTATGGATGGGGATTTCTGGACCGGCCGTTCGCGGAGACCCAGTGGGAGGCGCTCGAGGCGCTCCGGCTGTGGGGCTTCACGGTGACGCCGCAGGCGCTGCGGGTGTCGGGCGCGCAAGGTCTGATCGAGGCCTATGCCGCGATGGAGGCGGCCCGCCCGCGGCTCGCCTATGACATCGACGGGGTGGTCTGCAAGGTCGACCGACTCGACTGGCAACGCCGCTTGGGTTTCGTTTCCCGTTCGCCACGCTGGGCGGTGGCCCGCAAGTTTCCCGCCGAACAGGCGCGCACCGTGCTGGAAGCGATCGACATCCAGGTCGGCCGCACCGGCGCCTTGACCCCCGTGGCGAGGCTGAAGCCGGTCACTGTCGGCGGGGTGGTCGTCGAGCGCGCCACCCTGCACAACGCCGACGAGATCGCCCGCAAGGACGTGCGCGTGGGCGATACCGTCGTGGTTCAACGCGCCGGCGATGTGATCCCCCAGGTGGTGGGCGTCGTGCTCGGAGAGCGCCCTGCCGGCGCCGCGCCGTTTGCCTTTCCCGGCCGATGCCCGTGCCCCCTCGCCAGCGCGGTCGCGAGCGAAACCACCGCCTCCGGGGCGGCGACGGTGGTGCGAAGGTGCACCGGTGAGTTCGCCTGCCCGTTTCAGCGTATCGAGCACCTCAAACACTTCGTCTCCCGTCGCGCGTTCGACATTGAAGGGCTGGGGGAGAAACAGCTCCAGGCCTTCTTCGAGGAGGGCCTGATCGCCGAGCCCGCCGATATCTTTCGGCTGGCGCGCGATCGAGAGACGATCATCGCTATCGCGGGGCGGCACGGCTATGGGGAAACCTCGGTGCGCAACCTTGTCGCCGCGATCGGGGAGCGTCGTACGATCTCGCTCGAACGGTTCATCTACAGCCTGGGAATCCGCCACATCGGTGAAAACACGGCCGTGGTTCTCGCCCGCGGCTACGGCGACGCGCCGGCCTTTCTCGCCGCCATGGACAAGGTCGCCGCCGGTGACGCAGGGGCGACCGAGGAGTTGGACGCCCTCGACCAGGTCGGCGCGGCGGTCATCGAGGCGGCGCGCGCCTACTTTGGCGAGAGTCACAATCGCCGCATCGTCCGCGCCCTTATCGACGAGATCTCGGTGGAGAAGGCGGCGCGGCCCGAGGCGGATACGGCGGTCAGCGGCAAGACGGTGGTGTTCACAGGATCTCTCAAGCGCATGACCCGGGACGAGGCCAAGGCGAAGGCCGAGTCGCTGGGGGCCAAGGTCGCCTCTTCGGTTTCGAAGAAAACCGATATCGTGGTCGCCGGACCGGGCGCCGGGTCGAAACTGAAACGCGCCGCGGAGTTCGGTCTGGCCGTTCTTACCGAGGACGAATGGCTGGCGCTTATCGGCGCCTGAGCGCGGTCGATCAGATGGGCGCGCACGCCTCGTTCAGCCACGCCGCCACCTCCGCCGGAGCCTTGGGCGCCACCGCTTCCAGCACTCGCGCATGGTAGACGTCGAGCTGCCCGCGCTCTTCGGCGGTCAACATGTCGCGGGCGACGAGCCGCCGGTCGATGGGGGCGAGGGTGAGCGTTTCGAAACCGAGCATCGGCCGCTCGCCGCCTTCGATGGGGGCGGCTTCGGTGACGAATTGCAGCGTTTCGATGCGGATGCCATATGCGCCGGCCTTGTAGTAACCCGGCTCGTTGGAAACGATCATCCCCGGCTGGAGAGCCACGTTGTTCGGGGCCTTGGCGATCCGCTGCGGACCCTCGTGAACGCCAAGATAAGAGCCGACCCCGTGCCCCGTCCCGTGGTCATAGTCGAGGCCCGCGGCCCACAACGGCGCCCGCGCCAACCCGTCGAGAGCCGAACCGGTGGTTCCGACCGGAAACCGCACTCTGGCCAAGGCGAGATGCCCCTTGAGCACCAGGGTGAACCGGGCTTTCATCTCCGCGCTCGGCTCGCCGATGGCGACGGTCCGGGTCACATCGGTGGTGCCATCGAGATATTGAGCTCCGGAGTCGACCAGCAGCAGCGAACCGGCTTGGGCGGCGCGGTTGAGCCGGCTGGTCGGCCGATAGTGGACGATCGCGCCGTTGGCCGCGGCGCCGGCGATGGTGTCGAACGAGAGATCCTTGAGCGCGCCGGTCGCTTCCCGGAACCCCTCGAGCTTGCCGACTACGGCGACCTCGTCGGGGAGGTTTTCCTGCGCCTCGGTGGCGATCCAATGCAGGAAGCGGCTGAGGGCGACCCCGTCGCGAACGTGGGCCCGGCGCGCCCCCTCGATCTCGACCTTGTTCTTGAGCGCGCGCGGCAGGACGCACGGGTCCTCCCCCCGCTTGATCTCCGCTCCGGCGTCCCCGAGCGCCTCGAAATACCATGACGACGACTGACCAGGATCGATCAGCACCGCCCGGTCCTTCAGTTCCGCCAAGGCCGCGGGGAGCGCCTCGGGGGCCTCGAGGCGGACCTGATTGCCGAGCCACGCGGGAAGTTCTGGCGTGATCTTGGCCGGGTCGAGGAACAGGCGCGCCGAACCGTCGGCGTCGAGGATTGCCTGACCAAGCGGCAGCGGCGAGCGGATCACGTCGCCGCCGCGGATATTGAAGAGCCAGGCGATGGACGAGGGCGAGGTCAGAACCGTCGCATCGGCGCCCATCTCGACGAGACCGCGAGCGATCCGCGCGCGCTTGTCGGCCGAGTCCTCGCCCGAATAGTCGAGCGGGTGGGGAACGATCGGCGCCCGCGGTTGCGCCGGACGGGCCTCGCCCCACGCCAGATCGAGGGGGTTGTCGTTCACCGCCCGCAAGGTCGCGCCGGCCTTTTCGGCGGCCGCGCGCAGGCGATCGAGCGCCTCGGGGCTGTGGAGGCGAGGGTCGTAGCCGACCGACCACCCGGGTTTGAGCGTCTCCCGCAGATAGAGGGGCACCCCGCCTTCCACGAGATCGCGCACCTCGAAAACCGCGCTGTCGACCTGATCGCGAACCTGAAGGGTGTAGCGCCCATCGACAAAGATCGCGGCCGTGTCCTTGAGGATCACCGCCGCGCCGGCCGATCCCGTGAAGCCGGTGGCCCACGCGAGGCGGTCGTTGGCCGCCGGCAGGTATTCGTTCTGATGCTCGTCCTCGTGGGGAATGAGGAAGCCGTCGAGTCTCTGGGCGGCCATCGCCCGCCTTATCAGCGGCGCGTGGCGCGGTCCAAACGAGGGATCGGTGGTCTCATCGAAGGTCTGGCGCATGGCGAGGATTTAGAACGCCCGCCCGCCGGACGCAAAGTTATCCTCGGCGGACGACCAGCGTAGTCCACGCGTCGCGGTTCAGTCGCCGTTCGAGGCGAAACCCCCGGGCGAGATAGGCGGCCAGCACGAAGCGCGACTGGGAGCGGAGGAGACCGGAGAGAACGGCGGTCCCGCCGGGTTTCAACGCCGCGGCTACGTCCCGCGCCAGCCACACCAGTGGTCTGGCGAGGATGTTGGCGAACACCAGATCGTAGGGCGCGGCGGCGGCCACGAGGCGATGGGCGAGGCCGTCGGCGCGGGCGAAGCGGCTGGCGGCGCGATTCACCCGGGCGTTCTCGCGGGCAATGCGCACCGAGACAGGATCGATGTCCGTCCCCACCGTGACGCGCGAGCCGGTCCGCGCGGCGGCGATGGCGAGGACGCCGGTGCCGGTCCCCACGTCGAGCACCCGCGCGTAACCGCTATGCTTCAAAAGGGCGTCGTAGGCGAGAAGACAGCCCACCGTGGTGCCGTGGTGGCCGGTGCCGAAGGCGGCGCCCGCCTCGATCCGCAGGTTGACGGCGTTGGAGGGGACGCGGCCGCGATCGTGCATGCCGAAGACGAAAAATCGCCCCGCGCGCACGGGGGGCAGGCCCGACAGGGCCATCGCCAGCCAATCGGCGTCGGCCAGCTTTTCGCTGGTCGTGCAAAGGGCGGGAAATCCCGCCAAAAGGCCCACCAGTCCGTCCGCCTCCTCCCGCGAGGTCGGGAAAGCGTCGATCCGCCACGCGCCGGCCGCCTCGTCCTCCTCGATGATCGAGTAGGTGGCGCTCTCGAGGAGCGGGTGGCCGTCGATGGCGCGGGCGGCGGCCTGGGTCTCCGCGCGCGGCCCGCGGGCAACGATCTGGACCGCATCGAGATCCATGGGGTCAGGAGCGCGGCGGAACGGGAGGGGCGATGGCGGCGGCGCGCGCGGCCTCCCGGTCAGCGGGGGAGGCGCCCTTCAGAACATCGCCGCCCACGGAGGGATAGTCGGCGGCGGGCGGGGCATAGGCTACCAGATCGGGCGAAGGCGACCTTGGCCACGGCATCCGCACGGCGGCATTTTCCAGGCGCCCTCCGGCGCAGCCGCACAGGGTGGCGGCGACGATTCCGCCGATCGCCAGTGTCGAATACGCCATACCGACCTCCATCGAAGCCAGGCTAGATACGGCAGGCGCGCGGCGGCGCCTACAGCACGCCCAACATGTCGGCGACAAGGGGATGGCGGACGATGTCCACGTCGCCCAACCGCACCACCGCGACGTTGGCCAGGGTCTCCAGCCGGTCGGCCACGCTCGCCAGTCCGGAAAGCTCGGGAAGCAGGTCCGACTGGTTGGGATCGCCGGTGACCACCATGGTGGAATGCCAGCCCAGGCGGGTAAGGAGCATCTTCAGCTGAACGTAGGTGCAGTTCTGCGCCTCGTCGATGACGACGAATGCATTGTTCAAGGTGCGTCCACGCATGAAGCCCACCGGGGCGATCTCGATGGCCCCTTCGGTGATCAGGGAGCGCACCCGCTTCATCGAGAGCCGGTCGGAAAGGGCGTCGTAGAGCGGGCGCAGATAGGGGGCGAGCTTGTCCTCCAGTTCGCCCGGCAGGAACCCCAGCGATTCGCCGGCCTCCACCGCGGGACGCGACAGGACGATCCGACCGACCTTGCCCGCCTCCAGCGCCTCCACCGCCTTGGCGATCGCCAGATAGGTCTTGCCGCTGCCGGCGGGCCCCAGGGAGAGCACCATGTTCCTGGCGTCGATCGCCTCGATCAGTCGCTCCTGCCCCGCGGACTTCGGCTTGATCGTCTTCAGATACCCCTGATCGCGGTCGTCGTTCTGGGGCAGCGGTGTCCACTCCCGAAGTGTCGGCAGCCGTCGCACCTTGGCGTCGTCGTCATCGAACCGGCGGCCCTCGAACGCGCCTTCGCGCACCACGCGCTTCAGGGCTCGTCTGGTCATCGTCAGCCTCCGTTTTGGGCAAGAAAAAAGGGCGGAGCCGAAATGGCCCGCCCTATGGTCGAGAACGATGGGTTGGGAACGTTGCGCGACACGCGCTTCTCCGTATGCCTGCGAAGAACCGCGGCCGGGCGACGGCCGCGGCGGGATGCGAAAGGCCTGGCGCCCTTCCGAATCGCCGAACTACAGTCACTCTAGCGTGGTTTCGAAGAGGTTAAGCAAGTGAACCTTGGCAAGAACAGGAGGTATGCGGATGGCCGTCTATAGGCTTGGAGAAACGTATCCGTCGTTGCCTCCGGCCGGCGAATACTGGATAGCCCCAACGGCCACCGTGGTTGGCCGCGTCATCCTCAAGAGAAACGCCAGTATATGGTTTGGCACCGTCCTGCGCGGTGACAACGATCCCATCGAGATTGGCGAAAATTCCAATGTTCAGGACAATTCGGTGCTTCACACCGACCACGGGACCCCGCTGACGATTGGCGCCAACGTCACCGTCGGCCATATGGTCATGATGCACGGCTGCACGATCGGCGACGGAAGCCTCGTCGGAATCGGCGCGATCATTCTGAACGGCGCGAAGGTCGGCCGCAATTGCCTGATAGGCGCCGGCGCCCTGATCACCGAGGGCAAGGAGATCCCCGACGGCTCCATGGTGCTGGGCTCGCCGGGCAAGGTGATCCGCAGCCTGTCGCCGGAGCAGATGGCGGGCATGGCGGCCGGCGCCATCCACTATGTCGAGAACTGGAAACGATTCGCCGCCGGTCTCACCGCCGTCTAGTCCCGGCTTCACGAGGAAGGAAACCCTCCATGACCTACGAGTTCATCACCGTCGAGCGCGACGGGCCGGTCACGCTGATCACCCTCAACCGGCCGGAGGTGATGAACGCCCTCCACTCGCCAATGCATTTCGAGCTGGACGCCGCGTTCAACGCCTTCGCCGCCGATCCAGAGCAATGGGTGGGGATCGTCACCGGAGCGGGGGCGCGGGCGTTCTCCGCGGGGAACGACCTGAAGTGGCAGGCCTCTGGCGGGGAACGGCGCGCGCCGTCTTCCGGATTCGCCGGCCTCACCGCCCGCTTCGACCTCGACAAGCCTCTGATCGCGGCGGTCAACGGGGTGGCCATGGGCGGCGGCTTCGAAATCGCACTGGCGTGCGACATCATCGTCGCCTCGGAGGCGGCGGTCTTCGCCCTGCCCGAACCGCGCGTCGGCCTCGCCGCTCTCGCCGGCGGCCTTCATCGCCTGCCGCGGGCGGTCGGAGTGAAACGGGCCATGGGAATGATCCTCACCGGTCGCCGGGTTTCCGCCCGGGAGGGCGAGACCCTCGGCTTCGTCAACGAGGTCACCGCCCCGGGCGCCCTGATGGACACCGCCCGCCGATGGGCGGCTCAGATCGGGGAGTGCAGCCCCATGTCGATCCGCGCCTCGAAGGCCGCGGTGCTCCGCGGCATGGACGAACCCACCCTCGAGGCGGCGATCAAGGGCCAGATGCGCTACGAGCCCGTCGCCGCCCTCTTCCGCTCGGCGGATTTCGTGGAGGGGCCGCTGGCGTTCTCGCAAAAGCGGGCGCCGAAGTGGGCCGGGCGGTAGGCGGCGGTGATTGGCTCGGTGTGGGCTGTTCGCGACGAGCGTCGCGATTTCCCATGGCGTGATCGCGCTGACGTGGACTCCGGTGGACGCGGTCGCCTGGCCGATGAGGCGCCGGGCTGCCTGACCCAGCCGCTCGTCGTCTTCCACCGCCCAGATCAGGACGTGGGTATCGACGACAATCGCCGGGCGGAATTCCAGTCGTCCGGCGTGGCGGCGGGTTCGAACGGCCGCTCGTAACGGAGGACCGAACCGCGAAGCGCGCCGATGATCGACCTGGATTCGCTCGTCGGCGCCGGCGTGAGGACGGCGACGGGCCGGCCGCGGCGCGTGATGGTCACCGGTTCGCGATCACGGCTCATCTGGCCGATGATGCGCAGGCGCCCGACCTTGAACCGCGTGGCGGGGAAGACTCTGGTGGTGAGACTCCGACGGATGGTACCCGTCGAGTGGACATTCCGAAGGACGGAGTTGGGTGGTCAGCCGCCCGCGTGAAAGCTTACGAAGGCCAGCGTGAGCAGCGTGCCCACGGTGGCTGAATGAAGCACGCAGTGGAGCGTGTTGGGCACGATCCCGTTGCGGACAGGCAAGAAGGCGTGGGTGGCGCCAAACATGGCGCGATATCGGACTGCGCGCTCGGGCTCCGGCCGCAGCAAGTAGGGGACCCACCATGCCCGCAACTCGCCCGCGAACAGGAGCCCATAGCTGACCCAGAGCCAGGCCCGGAGCCAGCCTTGAGGGTGTCCCGCAAGCGCTGCGATGCTGCCGAGAAGGCCCACAGTGTATGGAACGCTCTGCACGAGAGTCACGCGGACCAGGCGAGCGCGGGTGTCGGCCGCCTGGACGGCCTTCGCGTCGATAAATGGGGGCAAGGGCAGCCAGTCGTGCAACCATAGAATGGCTACCTGGACGGCTTGCAGGGCGACCAATAGAGCGAGCATGCGCCTGCCATCGTAGCCCGCTGGCTCGGGTCCGCAACGGGCCGATTCTCCCCGTTCGGATCGCGCCAGAATCCAGACGTCGCAGCGCGGGGGGATGCCTGGGCCGCCACGCCATGTGGGACTCATCCGTCAAATTTTGACCACTAGGCGGCACGCGAACCCTCGCCAATCGACGATGAAATGTACAAGAAACAAGAACATGTTTGCCGCGCGAGACAAGCCATGGATCGAGGCCCGTCTTGCGGTCAACTCGATCCCCCGCGATAGACGGACCATGACGCTCGTCGCTCCTGAACCCAGCACCCGCCGCGCGGCGGGGGTCGTTGGCGCGGCGGTGATGGCCTCGCGGCTGTTCGGCCTGGTGCGCGAGCAGGTGTTCGCCGCCATGTTCGGGGCCGGCAAGCTTCTGGACGTCTATCTCGCCGCCTTCCAGATTCCCAACCTGCTGCGCGACCTCTTCGCCGAAGGCGCGCTGTCCATCGCCTTCACCACCCTTTTTACCCGCACCTGGGACGGGGAGGGGGAGAAGCCGGCGTGGGAATTGGCCAACCTCATTCTCAGCGCGATGATCTTTCTCATGGGGGGCCTGTGTCTCGTCGCCATCGTCGCGGCGCCGCTTCTGGTGGAAGTTACCAACTTCGGTTTTCATCATATTCCGGGCAAGTTCGAACTGGCGGTGCAACTCACCCGGATATTGTTCCCCTTCATCCTCTTCGTTTCGTTGGCGGCGGCGGTGATGGGGATGCTCAACGCGCGGTTCGTGTTCGGGGTGCCGGCGTCGGCCTCGACGGTGTTCAACATCGTCTCAATCGTCGCGGGGGTCAGCCTCGCATGGCTTTTCGATCCGCACTTCCGCACCTCGCGGGCCCTCTATGGCGTCTCGCTCGGCGTGCTCCTGGGCGGTGTGGCTCAGTTGGCGATCCAGTTTCCCGCCCTCCGGCGCCTCGGCTTCCGTTTTCGCTGGCGGCTGAACCTGCGCGATCCGCGCCTCGCCGAACTTTGGCGGCTGATGTGGCCGAGCCTGATCGCGGCGGCGGCGGTGCAGATCAACGTGCTGGTAAACGGCATGTTCGCCTCGGAGATCAACGGCGGCCGCTCGTGGCTCTATTGCGCCTTTCGCCTGGCGCAGCTTCCCATCGGCATCTTCGGGGTGTCGCTGGCGACCGCGACCCTGCCGGCGGTGACCCGCGCCTTCACCAGGGGAGACATGACCGGGTTCGGCCGCACCGCGCGCGATTCCCTTCGGCTGACGTGGTTCCTTGTGCTGCCGGCGGCGGCGGGACTGGCGGCGCTCGCCAACCCGCTGATCGCCCTGATCTATCAGCACGGCCGGTTCAGCGCCTTCGATACCCACCAGACGGCGCTGGCGCTCGAGGCCTATTCCGTGGGGCTCGCGGGCTACGCCTCGATCCGCGTGCTGGTGCCGTGTTTCTACGCCCTCGGCCGCCCCCGCACGCCTCTGCGAATCAGCCTGATCGGCATCGGCGTGAACATCGTCCTCAACCTGCTCAACGAAACGGTGCTCGGTCTGGGCCACGCCGGTCTTGCGCTCACCACCTCGGCGGTGGCCCTGGTCAATTTCGCCCAGCTCTTCCATGCCCTCGGCAAGCATGTGGACGTCGGGAACCTGCGCGAGTGGGGACTTTTTCTCGGTCGGTGCCTTGTGGGTGCGCTTCTGTGCGGAGCGCTGGCGTGGGGGATCGAGCATCTCGTGGAAGTGCTCACCCGCGACCGGGCGCTCCGGGCATTGGGCCTCGCCGCGGCGATCGGGGTGAGCGCTCCGGCCTATTTCGCGGCCGCCCGCCTCATGCGCCTGGGCGAAAGCGCGGACGCCTGGCGGATGATCCGCCGCAGGTTGCCGGGCGCGCCCCGGCCCGCTTGAACGCGCGGTTTCAAAAGCCTCGGGAAAGCCTTTAGGGATGGGGAGCGACAAGGGAGTTCCTCATGACCGCCGACCGCTACGACTACATCATCATCGGCGCCGGATCGGCGGGTTGCGTACTCGCCAACCGGCTTTCGGCCGACCCCGCGGTCAAGGTGTTGCTGCTCGAGGCGGGGGGGAAGGACAATTCGCTTCTGGTGCGGATGCCCGCCGGCGTGGGCGGGCTGATCGCGGCCAAGGGCGACTACAACTGGGGCTTCTGGACCGACCCGGAGCCCAATCTCGACGACCGCGAACTGTGGTGGCCGCGGGGGCGGGGATGGGGCGGATCCTCCTCGATCAACGGCATGATCTACATTCGTGGCCATGCCCGCGATTATGACCAGTGGCGACAGATGGGCCTGAAGGGTTGGGGCTATGCCGATGTCCTGCCCTATTTCAAACGCGCCGAAAGCCTCGAGGGCGGCGGCGACGCCTATCACGGGGCGGACGGGCCGCTGCACATCTCCAAGGCCTCCTCGCCACACGCGATCTATGCCGCCTTCATCGCCGCCGGTGGCGAGGCCGGCTACAAGACCACCGGGGATTTCAACGGGTTCCAGCAGGAGGGGTTCGGCCCCTACCAGTTGACGATCAAGAATGGCCGGCGGTGGAGCGCGGCCTCCGCCTATCTTCACCCGGCCCTCGCCCGGCCCAACCTGACCGCCCTGACGGGCGCGCGGACCACGCGGATACTGATCGAGAAGGGCCGGGCGGTCGGGGTCGAGTTCGCGCATGACGGCAAGACCGCGTCCGCCTTCGCCGATGCCGAGGTTCTGCTCAGCGCCGGGGCCGTGCAATCGCCGCACATCCTCCAGCTTTCCGGCATCGGCGACCCGGAGGATCTGGCGGCGGCGGGCATCGGCTGCGCCCATGAACTCAAGGGCGTCGGAGCCAACCTTCAGGACCATCTGGATGTGATCCTGTCGTGGGAGACCCCGGGGCTCAAGACGGCCTACAGCTACAGCAAGGGGATCAACCGCCTGACCACGGGCTTGAGCTACATGCTCTTCGGTCAGGGGTCCGGGCGGCAGAACTTCCTCGAGGCGGGGGCTTTCCTGAAGTCCCGGCCCGATCTCGACCGGCCGGACCTTCAGCTTCATTGTGTGCTGGCGATCATGAAGGATCACGGCAAGCAGGCGGTGGAGAAGGACGGCTTTTCCGTCCACGTCTGCCAGCTCCGCCCTGAAAGCCGCGGCCACGTGCGCGCGCGTTCGGCCGATCCGTTCGAGGATCCGGCGATCGCACCCAACTATCTTTCTACCGAGGAAGACCGCCGCGCCCTTCGAGCGGGGGTGGAGATCGTGCGCGGGCTGGCCGGGCAGAAGGCCCTTACCGCCATTCGCGGCGACGAAGTCGCGCCGGGTTCGGCGGTGGCGGGGGATGCCGATGTCGATGCATGGATTCGCCGCTCGGCCGAGACCATCTATCATCCGGTGGGAACCTGCCGGATGGGCGCGGCCGGCGACGTCATGGCGGTGGTCGATGGAACGCTCAAGGTGATCGGCATCGACGGTCTTCGGGTGATCGACGCTTCGGTCATACCCACGCTCGTGGGCGGCAACACCAATGCGCCCACGATCATGATCGCCGAAAAGGCGTGCGACTTGATCCTGCGGAAGGAGGCGCCAGCGCCGCTCGAGGTCTCGGTGTTCGGCGACGAGCGCGCCGTGGTCGCCGCTTGAGGGACACGCCGTCGCCATCGCCGGTCGAACGCCGCGGACACGAGCCGGCGCTCAACGCGCCGTGGATCCTGCTGGCGCTGATCGGCGTCCTCCTGGCGACGCACGCCGCCCGGCTCCTCACCGGCGTGAGCGTCGAGCGCTTCGCCCTCACCGCCGCCGATCTTCGGGCGGGACGGTGGTTCGGTCTGGTGACCTACCTCTTCGTCCACGGGAGCTGGGCGCACGTTGGGATGAATGGCGTCTTCATTCTCGCCTTTGGAACCCCGGTGGCGCGGTTTTTGGGCGGGGGGGCGCGCGGCGCCGTCCTGTTCATCGCTTTTTTCCTTGTCTGCGGCGCGATCGCGGCCCTGGCCTACGCCGGGTGGCTGGACGCGCTCGGGTCGTTCGGGGTCCCGGGCCGTGGTTGGGCGCTCGTGGGGGCGTCGGGGGCCGGCTCGGGCCTCATGGGCGGGGCGGCGCGGCTCATCGAGGGGCGCGGGAGGCTCGGCTCCATCGGCGGGAAGATGGTGATGGGCATGAGCGTGGCCTGGATCGGAGCCAATGTCCTCCTTGGCCTCTCCGGCCTGACCCCCGGCGCGGCCGGGCTGCCGGTGGCGTGGGAAGCTCACATTTTCGGCTATTTCGCCGGATTGGCGCTCATAGGTCTTTTCGCCCGGGTGGCGGCGCGCCCCGCGACTCTCGCGCGATAGAACCCCTTGCGTCCCCGTCCGATTGGGCGGACGCTCCGGACAAAGGGAAGCATGGGAGGAAACCGATGCTTATTTCCCAGGTGCTCAAGGTGAAGGGCGACCTCGTGTTCACCGCCTCGCCGGACGAAACGGTGGCGGCGGTGGCGGCCATGCTCCACGCCAGGCGGGTGGGGGCCATGGTCGTCACCCAAGGCGATCGCGAGGTGGTCGGCATCGTCTCGGAGCGTGACGTGGTGCGGATCGTCGCCGAGGAGGGGGGCGCCGGTCTGGGGCGGCCGGTGTCGGCCTGCATGACCCGCGACGTGATCTTCACCCATCCGGCGGAGACGGTGGATGCGATCCTCGCGCAAATGACCGACCGGCGCATCCGCCATCTCCCGGTATGCGTCGACCACAGGCTGATGGGGATCATTTCCATCGGCGACCTGGTGAAAGCCAAGATCGCCGAGACCGAGGAAGAGGCGCAGGGGCTGCGGGCCTATATCTCCGCGGCCTGAGACGCTCGCCTGGCCGGAGCCGCCGGATCGCCTCGTCCGAAACAATGAGGCTTGCGCCTTGGCGGCGGTCGCTATACGCGGCTCCTTGTTTCGGCGGATGGCTGACAGGCGCGACAGGGATTTGAGGGCGCGCGAATAGGCCTTGCTTTCCTTGGTGGCCAGGCCTATCTTCCCCGCCTTCCACCGAATCGCGACGGACTGATGGGGCACGCCCCCGGCGGCCCCAGCGATTGCTGC
>JBDTKQ010000195.1:0-4197 GCA_039935235.1 Caulobacteraceae bacterium | reverse complement strand
GACGGCGGGCCTCATCGGCCTCGAAGGTGGAGCGCAGGTTTTTGGACGCAGCCAAAGCCGTGATGTCCCGCCCGGTGGGTTCGGTGGACCGCTTGATGGCCCTCGCCGGCGCCGATATGGCCGGCGTCGACGCCCTGATCACCGACCGGATGCAAAGTCCTGTCAGCGTCATTCCCGCCCTCGCCGACCACCTGATCGAGGCTGGCGGAAAGCGCCTTCGTCCACTCATCACCGTGGCCGCCGCGCGCCTGTGCGGCGGCCGCGGCGACGGCAGCCTCAAGCTGGCGGCGGCGGTGGAGTTCATTCATACCGCGACCCTGTTGCATGACGACGTGGTCGACGCTTCGCAGCTTCGCCGGGGGAAAGTCGCCGCCCATCTGATCTGGGGTGCGCCGTCTAGCGTTCTGGTCGGCGACTTCCTCTTTGCCCGCGCCTTCGAGCTGATGGTCGAAACCGGTGTGATGCGGGCGCTGGAAATCCTCGCCCGCGCCTCGCGGGTGATCGCCGAAGGCGAGGTGCTTCAGCTGAGCCGCGCGCATGACCTCAACCTGTCGCAGGCCACCTATCTGGAGATCATCACCGCCAAGACCGCCGAGCTCTTCGCCGCCGCCGCGGAGGCCGGAGCTGTGTCGGCCGGCGCCGACGACGCGCGGGCGGCGGCTCTGCGCGCCTATGGTCTCGATCTGGGCCTCGCCTTCCAGCTGGCCGACGACGCCCTCGATTACGACGGGACCGCCGAGATCCTCGGCAAGAACGCCGGCGACGATTTTCGAGAGGGCAAGGCGACCCTCCCCTTGCTGCTGGCGATCGCCCGGCTGGGTCCCCGGGAGGTGGAATTCTGGGAGCGCGCGATCGGCCGGCGCGAGCAAACCGAGGCCGATTTCCGGCGCGCCCGTGAGCTGATCGTCGGCGCCGGGGCCCTCGAGGCGACCCTCGATCTGGCCGCCGACTATTCGCAAAGCGCCAAGGCCGCCCTGCGGGGCTTCCCTTCCGGTCCGTGGCGCCACGGCCTCGAAGCCCTCGCCGACTTCGCGGTCAGCCGGCGGGCGTAGCGCCCTCGTCGGTCAAGCCGAATCGGGTTTCGGTCCTCACGCGCGCAGCGGGGGAGGAACTGCAGCGGGAGCTTCAGTTCGATTGGCGAATGCTCCAATCGGCGACTGACGGCCCCGCCCCTTACCCCGGCGAGATCATCTTTTCCGGGCGGACGAGCGCGTCGAACTCGGCCGTCGTGACATAGCCTCCGCCAACCGCCTCCTCGCGAAGCGTCGTCCCGTTGTGGTGGGCGGCCTTGGCGATGGCGGCGGCCTTGTCGTAGCCGATCTTCGGCGCGAGGGCGGTGACCAGCATCAACGAGCGTTCGAGGGCGGCGGCGATGTTGCCCTCGCGCGGCTCGATGCCGACGACGCAGTTTTCGGTGAAGCTGACCGCGGCGTCGGCGAGGAGCCGGATGGACTGCAACAGATTGTAGCTCATCACCGGATTGTACACGTTCAGTTCGAAATGCCCCGAGGCGCCGGCGACGGTCATGGTCGTCTGATTGCCGAACACCTGGGCGCAGACCATGGTCAGGGCTTCGCACTGGGTGGGATTGACCTTCCCCGGCATTATCGAGGAGCCAGGCTCGTTCTCCGGGAGCGCCAGCTCGCCCAGGCCCGATCGCGGGCCGCTGCCCAAGAGCCGGATATCGTTGGCGATCTTGAACAGGGCGCCGGCAACGGTATTGAGCGCGCCGTGGGTGAAGACCATGGCGTCGTGGGCGGCGAGGGCCTCGAACTTGTTGGGCGCGGTGGTGAAGGCAAGGCCGGTGATCTGGGCGATCTTCTCGGCGACCATGGCCGCGAAGCCGACCGGCGCGTTGAGCCCCGTGCCGACCGCCGTCCCGCCCTGGGCGAGCTCCATGAGAGAGGGGAGGGTGCTTTCGACGCGGGCAATGCCGTTCTCCATCTGGCGGGCGTAGCCGGAGAACTCCTGGCCGAGGGTGAGGGGCGTGGCGTCCTGGGTGTGGGTGCGGCCGATCTTTATTATCCTCGCCCACGCCTGGGCCTTGTCGTTGAGGGCATTGCGCAGCTGGCCGAGGGCGGGAATCAGCCGGTGGACGATTTCCTCGGCCGCGGCGATGTGCATGGCCGTGGGATAGGTGTCGTTGGAGGACTGGCTGAGATTGACGTGGTCGTTGGGGTGAACCGGCGTTTTCGATCCCCGCGTCCCCCCGAGGATCTCGATCGCCCGGTTCGAGACCACCTCGTTGGCGTTCATGTTCGACTGGGTTCCCGAACCGGTCTGCCACACCGCGAGCGGGAAATGGCTGTCGAGCTTTCCCTCGATCACCTCTTGCGCGGCGGTGACGATGGCCGCGCCGATGGTGGGGTCGAGTTTGCCCAGCGCCATGTTGGTTTCCGCCGCCGCCCGCTTGACGACGCCGAGGGCGCGCACCACCGGCGCCGGCTGCTTTTCCCAGCCGATCCTGAAATTGCGCAGGCTCCGCTCGGTCTGGGCCCCCCAATAGCGGTCGGCGGCGACGTCGATCGGGCCGAAGCTGTCGGTTTCGGTGCGGGTGCAGGGCATCAACGACTCCGATGATTGCTGTGAATATCTAGGCGCTCCACGGCTCGAGCCCACCCCAGGTGAACAGAAGGGCGGCGTAGGCCAGGAACAACAGGGCGGTCAGGGTGAAGCGGGCCTTCCGCGCACCCGTCCAGCTATCGACCCGCCGACCGCCGCGCCAGACCAGCGGCAGGAGGATCGGGGTGAAGACCGCCATCAGACCCGCAACCAAGGCGCAGGCCGAGGCGACGATGAGGGGCCAGCCGGGCCAGCGGTACATCACCGCCGCGGGATCGCCGGCGTTCATCGCCCAGACGGCGAACAGGCCGATGGCGAGGATCCAGAGAACCGCCTGGGTGGTCTGGATCAGCCCCGCGCGATGCTGGGAGGAACTCTCGCGAAAATCGCGGCGGGCGCGGGCCGCGACGTCCGCCACCGCGGCGAGCGAGGCGAGCGCGGTCAGGACGGTCAGAATCAGCAGCGTCCGGCGCTCGCGAAGGGGGCCGATGCGCTCGAAGGCCAGGTCTCCGGACGGAGAGAAGAAACGCATCGCGCGGCCGCGGCGAAATTGGAAGACCAGGCGGTGGACGCCGTCCTCGTCGAAAAATCGACCGGCGGACGGGGGACCGTCGGGGGCGTAGCGTCGCGTCTCCCCGTCGTTGGCGACCGCGAGGCGGCCCTCCGGCGTGACGCTCACCCGAGCTTCGCCGGCGAGCCTGTCGACGAAAGCCTCGAGCCCGCCCCATGCGCGCCGATCGGTGAGATAAACCCCATCGAAGGCCCGGCGATCACCGACCAGCCGGTTATCGCCGGGGTGGGGCGGGCCGGGTGGCGGCGCATAGAACCGCCCGACGATCCGGCCGGCAAGAGTGTCGGCCAGCGGGCCGCCGGTCGAGGTGTTGGTCGCGACGAACACACCCAGTCTTGCCGCCGGGGCGAGCACCATGGACGAGGAGAAGGTCAGCGTGCGGCCCTGGTGCCCGAGCCCGAAAACCCCGCCCGGCAACGGCATCTCGCGAAGGCCATGGCGCCAGGCGGGAACGCCGACGGGGGCCGGCTGGGGGGTGGAGAAGGCGGCGCTCGTCGCCGGCCCGTAGATCGCCGCGCCGTCGAGCGTTCCGTTCCCCAGGAGCATGAGCATGAACCGCGCCATGTCCCCGGCGGTGCTCGACGCCGCGAGCGCGGGGGCGGCCTGGCCGGCGTATTCGAAGGAGCGGGATCGCAGCCCCTCCGAAGTCCACCGGTAGCCCTGGGAAAGATCGCCGCTCAAGACCGCCGAAAGGGGCGCGGGCAGGCCGCGCCGCGCCGGACGCGGTTCGCGGAAACTCGTCCGCGTCATGGCCAGCGGACCGGTAATGTCCTGCGCCGCGAGGACTTCGAAGGGCGTGCCCGTCACCTCCGCGACCGCCTCCCCGGCGAGCGCCGCGCCGAAATTCGAATAGCCGACCAGCGTTCCGGCGGCGCGCACGCGGCGGGGCCGCTCCTGCCGCAGCCAGGTTTCGAGGGGGCGGACCCGCTTTGGATCGCGCTCGAAAAGCTGGCCCAGCGCCCGGTCCTCGAAGCCCGGCGTATGGTTCATCAGGTCGCGCACGCGGATCGGTCGCTCGAACCCCTGATCGGCAATCCGCAACGACTCGGGAAGGTAGAGGTTGA
>JBDTKQ010000194.1:0-4496 GCA_039935235.1 Caulobacteraceae bacterium | reverse complement strand
GCTCATCGGCGATCCACGCGCGCATCTTTTCCGCCGCGCTCCGCTCGGCCCGGCGCGCCTGCATCGCCGGCGAGGGTCCGAGGCCCTCGATGGCCACCAGCCTTTCCACCGTCTCCGGATAGATCCCCGCGTAGCGCAGGGCGATCGAGCCGCCGAGGGAATGGGCGACGATGCGCACCGGCGCCGCCCACGCCTGCTGGTGAACAAGCTGGGCGAGATCGTAGACGAAGGCGCTCATCGAATAGTCGCCGCTGGGGGAATAGGCGCTGTCGCCGTGGCCGCGCAGATCGGGCGCGACGACGTGGAAATCCCGCCGCAGGTCCTGCGCAACCCAGTCCCAGTTGCGGCAATGGTCCCGCCCGCCGTGGAGCAGGATCAGCGGCGGCGCCTCGGGGTTCCCCCAGTCGACATAGTGCAGCCGCAGACGTTGGGAAATGAAGCTGTGCGAGGTGGGGCCGAGGGTGGTGTCGTCCATGGCCGCCCCCATCGCCCGGCGCGGCGAAACGCGCAAGCGGCGCGGCGTGCCGACGCCGGCGGTTTCGCCTGGGGGACGCCATGGATCGGGAAGAAGAGATTGCCGCCACAGGGGCGGATTTCGAGCGACTCGGCGAGGGATCGTTCCGCGTTCGGATGGCGGCCCTGTTCGAGGCGGCGTGCGGGGAGGATTCCACCGGCCGGTCCGGCCGCGCCGTTCCCCTTTATCGCCCGGCCCTCGCCGCCGCTCTCGCCCTCGCAAATTACGCCCGAGAGATCGTGGAGAGGTGAGCGCGCGCGTGACGCGCCGGAATTTGTTCAGATTGTTTCGGTTGGCGCGATGGCGGTCAAATCGAACGAACTTTGGCGCACCCGACAGGATTCGAACCTGTGACCTCTGCCTTCGGAGGGCAGCGCTCTATCCAGCTGAGCTACGGGTGCGGGGCGTGGGGCGGCGATCAATAGCCGATGAGGCGGCGGGCGTCGAGTTTCCGCCCTTACGCCTGACCCCAAGCTCGATCATCCCGGGCGGAGCGCCTCTGGCGCGGAGACCCGGGACCGAGGGACCCGGGGCCGGCCTCGTGTCGGCGACGACACAGGTGCGCGGCCTCGCCCGTCGACACCCGTCAGGGCGCCGGCCGCGCTTCGTAGCGGGTGATCAGCTTCCCCGCGCCCCAGGCGTAGATCGCCCGGCAGGCTTTCGAGCGATCGGTGAGCCCGCAATTTTCCCGTCCGACCCACAGTTCGAGGCGCGCGCCGTTCTCGCCCTCGACGAGGGTCGGTTCGCCGCCCATGGCCGACACCGGGTGACGCCAGCCGTCGCGGGAGAGAACGATCTGGATCTGGCAGCCGCCGTTGCCGCAGAAGGCGGTGGCGGCGGCGGTGCAGCGCAGGTTCTGAGGGTCGATCACATAGTCCGGCCGCCCATCGCCATCGATGTCGGCGGTCATCGCCAGCGGTCGCGAGGGTCCCGGGGCCAGCGTTCCGCCGAGCAGCCGACACTGATCGGCGTAGCCGGCGGCGATGGCGGCGATGACGGGGGGAAGGACGCCGTCGACCGGCGGCGCGGGCGCGTTCTCGTCGCGCAAAGCCCGCGTCCACTGGTTTTCGATTCCACCCTTCAGCGCCGCGATGCGCAGCCGATACACCCGACCAAGGCACGCCCGGTCCGCGTCGCACGCCGCGCGCTCCCGCAGAAAGCGGTGCTCTTCGTCCGTCCGCTCGCCGTTGGCCCCCATGAGCATCGGCGCGAGGCGATAGCTGAACCACAAGGCGTTCATCTCGACGTCGCGTTCAGAGAGTCGCCGATCGGCGCACACCGCCCGCGCGTCGGCCCCTCTCGCAGCAGCGCAGTCGAAACTCGCGCCGGCCGCCGGCGCGGCCGCGCCAAGGGCGCCAAAACCGAGCGCGACCACCGTCAGAAGTCCGCGAAACCTCATGGCCCACCCCCGCCAATCCCGTGTCGACATCTACGGTCGTCGCGCGGGCCGGGCAAGACCGGGCGCGGTAAGCCGCCGTTAACGCGGCGCCATACACCGTCGATGGGGCGAGACGCCGGTGCAGGGGGTGAGGCGATGAACTGGCTGACGCACGGCGCGGTCCATCCGTGGCTGCTGTTTCCGCCCGCCCTTTGCGCGATCCTGCTGGCCGGACTGGGGGGGCGGATGCTCGGGCGGCGACGGCGCGACCCGGACGCCCCGGCGAGCGCCACCGAACATCTCGCCACGGTTCAAGGGGCCATCACCGGCCTGATGAGCCTGATGATCGGCTTCACCTTCTCCCTCTCGCTCAGCCGCTTCGAGGCGCGGCGGGTGGCCGTGCTCAACGAGGCGAAGGCGATCAGCGTGGCCGAGGAACGGGCAGCGTTGCTGCCCTCGCCGCGGGCGTCGCAGGCCGACCGGCTGCTGGCCGCCTATCTGCGCCAGCGAGTGGCGCTCGGGGCCGAGGGCTCGCGGCCCGACCTGCGCCAGCGCACCCTCGCCACGTCCATGGCCATCCAGCACGCCTTGTGGATCGTCGCCATCGGCGGGCCGAACACCATCGCCACCCGCCCGGAAGGCCTGTTCGTCACCGCCCTCAACGACATGGACGACCGCCATCAGGAACGCCTCGCCGCCGACCAGAACCAGGTGCCGGGGGCGGTCTACCTGACGCTCTATAGCCTGGCCATGCTCGCCTCCGCCTACGGGGGCTTCGCCGGCGGGATGAAAGGCTCGCGCGGGGCGGTCTCCAACGCCGTGCTGGCCGTGGCCATCACCACCGTGATCACCCTGATCATCGACATCGACACTCACGGCAGCGGGTTCGTCTCGGTGAGCCAGCAGCCGCTCATCGACCTGGAACGCCCGGCGCCGGCGGCGTGACCGGCGACAGGGCGACCCGGCCGAACTAGCCTTGACCGCATGAGGGCCAACGCCGGACCGGCGGAAAACCGGAACGCGGGCGAAGCAAGACGCCGCGCCGGCCGCGCCGCCGTAATCGTGCTCGCCCTCGCCGCGCTCGCGGGTTCTGCTCGCGCCCGGGAGGCGCCCGGCCCGCACCCCGACATCGCCATTGCCGGCCCCTCCTTGCTGTCGCGCAACGCCGCGATCGTCGACCGGCTGCTCAGCCCCCTCGCGGCGGAGGGTGTGCGGGCAAAGCTCGCGGCCGCCGGCAAGATGCTGCCCGACCGGGCGTTCGACCCCACGAACGAGCGATTCACCCTCTATATTCCGCCGGCCAAGCCGCCCGGCGGATACGGGCTTCTCGTATTCGTGCCGCCTTGGCCACGGTCCGGTATCCCGCCCGGCTGGCGAGCGGCCCTCGACCGCCTCGGCTTCATCTGGATCGCCGCCGACCGCTCGGGGAACGACCAGAGCGTGCTCTCCCGCCGCGCGCCGCTCGCCCTTTTCGCCACCGACTATGCGCGGCGCGCTTTCGAGGTGGACCCGGCCCGCGTGTTCATCGGCGGCTTTTCCGGCGGCTCGCGCGTCGCCCAGCGCCTGGCTCTGGCGTATCCCGACGTCTATCGCGGGGCGCTCCTCGACGCCGGCAGCGATCCGATCGGGGCGCCCCCAAACCCGCTTCCGGCGGCCGAAAGCCTGCTCGGGTTCCAGGCCCGCAGCCGGGTTGTCTATCTCACGGGGGCGAAGGACCCCCTTCACCTGGCCATGGACGCGGCGAGCATGGCGTCGATGCGCAAATGGTGCGTCTTCGACTATGTGGTGAAGACCCCGCCGTTCCTCGACCACGACCCGGCGGGGGAGGACGCCTTCGCCGACGCCCTCGTCGCCCTGGTCACGCCCGCGCGGCCGGACGTCGCGCGACTGAACCGCTGCCGCGCCGAGCGGGCCGGCGAGGCGGACCGGGCGCTCGCCCACGCCCGGGACCTGATTTCACGCGGCGACCGCGCCGGCGCCCGCCGCGCCCTCCTCGCCATCGACGCAAGCCTCGGCGGCTTCGCCGCCCCCCGAAGTGTCGAACTCGCCCGGCGCTGCGGCTGCGCCCTGATCGATTCGTCTCTGGACCCCCGCGCCCTGCCTCCCTCGGGTGAACGGCTGCGAGCCGGCCGCGAGCGCCCGGAGACGAGGTCGCCCCGATCGTGCCCCCCCCCCCACAAAAAGCACGAGATCGGCGGTGAGGGCCCGGCCTTGCTGATCGTCGGCATCGGCGCGTCGGCGGGCGGCCTGGATGCGTTCAAGAGCTTCTTCGCCGCGACCCGGCCCGACTCCGGCATGGCCTTCGTTCTGGTCCAGCACCTCGCGCCCGATTACAAGAGCCTCCTCGCCGAGCTCCTGGGCAAGACCACCGACATGAGCGTGGTCGAGGCCGCCGACGGCGACGAGGTCGTGGCCAATCGGGTGTTCGTCATCCCGCCGGACGCGACCATGACCATCCGAGGCGGACGGCTGGCCGTGGTCAAACCGGCGCCGCCGCGCGAGCGCCGTCGACCGATCGACACCTTCATGCAGTCGCTCGCCGAGGACCAGGGCGAGAACGCCGTGTGCATCATCCTTTCGGGCACCGGCAGCGACGGGGCTCTC
>JBDTKQ010000193.1:0-3307 GCA_039935235.1 Caulobacteraceae bacterium | reverse complement strand
CCGGCGAGCGTCGACTGGGAGGCGCTGATCGACCGGCGCGCGGCGCGGTTTCTGGCCCCCGGCACCGCCTATGCCCACCTCGCCATGGAGCAGGCGATCGCCGATAGCGGCCTCACGCCGGCGGAGGTGTCCCACGAGATGACCGGCCTGATCGTCGGCTCGGGCGGGGCGTCCACCAGGATCATCGTCGAGGCGGCCGAGACCGCCCGCGCCAAGGGGGTGAAAAGGATCGGCCCGTTCGCGGTCCCCAAGGCGATGAGCTCGGGCCCGTCGGCGACCCTGTCCACCTGGTTCAAAATCCGCGGCATCAACTATTCGATCTCCTCGGCGTGCGCGACCTCGACCCACTGCATCGGCGCGGCCTGCGAGCAGATCCAGCTGGGCAAACAGGACATCGTCTTCGCCGGCGGCTGCGAGGAGGTGGACTGGACCTTGTCGGCCCTGTTCGACGCCATGGGGGCCATGGCCGCCAACTTCAACGATCAGCCGACCCGCGCGAGCCGTCCGTACGATACCGCCCGCGACGGATTCGTCATCGCCGGGGGGGCCGGAATGCTGGTGCTGGAGGACCTCGACCGGGCGCGGGCGCGGGGGGCGACGATCCACGGCGAGATCGTCGGCTATGGGGCCAACAGCGACGGCCACGACATGGTCGCGCCCTCCGGCGAGGGGGCGGCGCGGTGCATGCGCCTGGCGCTCGGCGGCGCCGGGAACCGCCGGGTCGACTATCTCAACGCCCACGGCACGGGCACCCAGGTCGGCGACATCAGGGAGATGGAGGCGGTGCGCCAGGTGTTCGCCGACGATCCGCCGGTGATCTCGTCGACCAAGTCCCTCACCGGCCACAGCCTCGGGGCGGCGGGGGCCCAGGAGGCGATCTACAGCCTGCTGATGATGAGGGACGGCTTCGTCGCCGAGAGCGCCAATATCGACACCCTCGATCCGGCGTTCGAGGGCCTGCCCATCGCCCGGCGCCGCGAGGAGCGGGCGCTGGAGACGGTGATGTCCAACAGCTTCGGCTTCGGCGGCACCAACGGCTGTCTGGTCATCGCCCGGGCGGAGTGAGGGCGGGGACGCGAGGTCCCCCAGGGCCGACGCCTACTCCGCCGCCGCGGGCGCGCGCCGGGGCGTGACCAGTCTGGCGAGGCGCGGGGCCAGCCAGCGCTCGAAGTCGTCGACGAACTCATAGACCACCGGCACCAGCACCAGCGACAGCAGGGTGGAGGTGATCAGGCCGCCGATCACGGCCACGGCCATGGGCTGGCGGAACTCCGAGCCCTTGCCCAGGGTGAGGGCGGTGGGCGCCATGCCGGCCATCATCGCCAGACTGGTCATCACGATCGGTCGTGCCCGCTCGCGGCAGGCTTCGATCAGGGCGTCGCGCTGCGAGGCGCCCTCCCGCTCGCGCTCGATGGCGTATTCCACCAGAAGAATGGAGTTCTTCGCCGCCAGTCCCATGAGCATGAGAAAGCCGATCAGCGAGGGGATCGAGAGGGAAAGGTTGGTGACCAGAAGGGCGAGGAACGCCCCGCCGATCGCCGTGGGCAGAGCGGAAAGGATGATCATCGGCTTGAAGAAGCTGCGGAAGAGCAGGACCATCACCGCGTAGACGAGGCCTATCGCTGAGGCCATGGCGATGACGAAGCCGCCGAAGAGCTGGGCCGATGCCTGTTCCTGGCCTTGCGTGGCCTTGGAGACCCCGGGCGGCAGGTGTTTCATGATCGGCAGCCTGTCCACCGCCGCCTGGGCGTCGCCGATCTGGGTGTCGCCGGTGGTGTCGGCGATGATGGTGATGTTCCGCTTGCGATCAAAGCGGTCGATCTGCGCCGGCCCCGCCTGAAAGGTGACGTCGGCGACGCTGCCCAGGGTGGTCACCCCGCCGCTCGCGGTGGGCAGGCGCAGGTTCTGGATCACCGACAGGTCCGAGCGGTCGCGCTCGGGCAGGCGCACGCGGATGGGAATCCGCCGCTCGCCCTCGTCCAGCTTCGAGACGTTGGCGTCGATGTCGCCGATGGTGGCGATGCGGGCGGCCGCGGCGATGGTCGCCACCGGCACGCCAAGGCGCGCGGCCTCGTCGAAGCGGGGGCGGACCACCAGCTCGGGGCCGCTCGGCGAGGTCGCCGGGCGGGGATCGGCGAGGCCGGGCACGCCGCGCATCTGGCGCTGGAGGGTGAGCGCCGCGGCCTCGAGGCCGGCGCCCGATTCGCTGGTCAGAACCACCTGGACACCGGCCGCGCCGAAGCCGGACACGTCGAAGGAAAGGCGCGCGTCGGGGATCTGGCGCAGGAGCGGGCGCAGGCGGTCGCGAATCTGGCCGACCTTGGCCTTGCGGTCCCCCTTCAGAACGGCGGCCACGGCGCCTTTGTTGACCCCGGCGCTGCTGGATATCCCGCCCGGCCCGTTGGACACCGCGCCGCCGCCGCCGACCTGGGCGAACACGGCGGCTGTTTCCGGCTGGCGGGCGATAAGGGCGTCGACCTTGTCGACGATGCGGCGCATGTCGGCGAGCGTGGCGCCCGGCGGCCCTTCGATATTGATGTAATAGTAGTTGGGGTTGGCCTCGGGCTGCAGTCCCTTCTTGATCGGCAGGAGCAGGGACATCGAGGCGAGGAAGAACAGCCCGCCGAACACTGCGGCGAGGACCTTGTGGTCGAGGACCCAGGCCAGGGAGCGAACGTAGAAGCGCGGCAGCGGCGGCCGCTCGCGCGGCGGCTTGGGGGTCAGGAAATACGCCGCCAGCAGCGGGGTGAGCAGGCGGGCCACGACGAGGGAAAAGAGCACGGCCACCGAGACGGTGAGGCCGAACTCGCGGAAGAACTGCCCCGGAATCCCCGGCATGAAGGCCACCGGGAGAAAGACCGCGACGATGGCGAAGGTGGTGGCGACCACCGCCAGGCCGATCTGGTCGGCCCCCTCGACCGCCGCGTCATAGGGCCTCATGCCGACATAGACCCGCTTTTCGATGTTCTCGATCTCGACGATGGCGTCGTCCACGAGGATGCCGATGACCAGGGTAAGGCCCAGAAGGGTCACGGTGTTCAGGCTGAAACCGGCCAGGCTCATGAAGGCAAAGGTCGGAATGAGGGAGACGGGCATGGCCACCGCGGTCACCGCCGTCGCCCGCCAGTCGCGCAGGAACAGCCACACCACAAGGGCGGCGAGCGCCATGCCCTCGAGGAGGGTGTGGAGGGTGGCGGAGAAACTGGCGCGGGTCTGATCGACACGCGAGACGATCTTGTGGACCTTCACCCCCGGGTATTGTTTCTCAAGGCGGGCGACGGCGCCGTCGATGGCGTCCTCCACCTCG
>JBDTKQ010000192.1:0-3338 GCA_039935235.1 Caulobacteraceae bacterium | reverse complement strand
CGCCGGTCTCGTTGAACATGCGCGCCGCGTTGGCGATGGTGATCGTCCCGTTGTTGACGATCCCGCCATTGACCTGAAGGTCGGCGCCGGTGGTTACGTTCAGCCGCGTGCCCGAGCTCAGGGTCACATTCTGCAGATAGCGTGTGCCTCCCGTGGCGGCGATGGTGCTCGCGCCGTCGGAGGTCAGCGTCCCGCCGATGATCCGCGAATCGTTCGCGAGGGCGACCGTGCCGCTGTTGATCGCCTTGATCACGCCGGCGGCGCTGTTCTCATACCGTCCGCCCTGGAAGGTGAGGGTGCTGTTGTCGGCCTGCATGGTCCCGGTGTTGAAGAGGCCGGAGTTCCCGCCCGTGCCGACGCCGCCGCCGCCCAGCGAGCCGTTGCCCCCGGCGACGTCGATGAAGAGATTTCCGCCGCTCACGTCGGCGTTGATCAGGCCGTTGTTGGTGACGAGGGTATTGTTGACGCCGAGGCCGCCGGATCCGCGCACCGTCTGGCCCGAGCCGAAGACGAAACCGCCGTTCGTGATCTGGGCATAGTTGGTGGTGTCGTCCAGGACGATGGCGCCGGTCCCGTCGACGGTGACCGTGCCCGAGCCGCTGATGAAGCGCGAGGCGTTGGCGATGGTGATCACGCCGTTGTTGGTGACCGCGTGATTGTCGACGAAGAAGTCGGCTCCGGCGTTGAGGTTGAACTGGTTGCCGGCGCCCAGATCGAGCGTCCCCGCATGATTGCTTCCCCCCACCAGATTCACCACCGAGCCGGCGACGAGGACCTGGACATCGTCGGCCGAGCCGGGGATCGCCCCGCAGCTCCAGTCGCCGGAGGTGGTGTATGTCCCCGTCCCGCCGTTCCAGATGCAGGTCGCCGCGGCGGCCACCTGCGGCGCCGCCAGGACGGCGGTGGCCAGGGCGAGGGCGGAGGCCGAACCGCGGAGGCGGCGGGAGACGAGGACGTTGCGCATGGAAACCCCTAGGCGTTCAAATCGGCGATGACGCTCGCCGCGCGTTCGAGAAAAATCGGGACTCGCTGGACCGTGGACTTCAGCCTGGACCGGGCTCCCCCCCGACGGTTAGATACAAATGGACTGTTTCGCGGCGAGAGCGGCCGATTGCGGCGATCGCGCGCCGCCACCACGGCGGCGCCGGCGCCCGATCGGTCGGCCGAAAGACGAAAGCGCCGCGAACGGCTGGCTGATCTCTCCACGAGAACAAACATTTGTTGAAGAACACCTTTCGACGGGCCTTTCCCCTTGGGGATAGGCCGCAACTCATCGTCATGGTAGAAAGCGTCCGCGACGGTCGCCATCCTCATTTCCGAGGAGGCGGGCGTGCGGAGGATCACGCCGCGGATATCGAACAAGGCGATCGACCTGATCGATGGCGCCGCGGACGAGCGTTCGCCGGCGCGGATCGGCCGGGCGCTGTTCGAGGCCCTGCGCCCCTATGCGGTGGGGGCCATCTATGCCCGCGGTTATGTCGCCGGCGACGAGGAACAGGTGTATTCGCGCATCTCGCCGCCCGGATGGGAAAGCCTGTACGCCGCGCGCCGCTTCCAGAACGTCAACTATCTCACCCGCGAGGTGCGGCGGCGGGCCGAGCCGTTCCGCTGGACGCAGATACGGCTGATCCACCCCGGCGAGCGCGAACTGGCCGGGGCTCTGGCGGACTTCGGTTTCACCGACGGCGTGGCCGTGCCGTGCCACGGGCCCTATGGCTACATCGGCGTGGTCAGCCTGGCGTTCGAGCGCCTCGGGGGCGTCGATCCGGCGGAGATCCGGGCCATCGAGCTGGCCTCCCTGGTGCTGCACAACCGCATGCGCGGCCTCTCGACGACCGCCGCGGCGGCGGCGCCGTCGCTCTCGGGACGCGAGCGCGACTGCCTGGGTTTCGTCGCCATGGGCAAGTCCGACCACGATATCGCCGACATTCTCGGGGTCTCCCACACGACCGTGGTCAGCCACGTGGGGAACGCGAGGCGCAAGCTGGGCGTGAAGACGCGCGCCCAAGCCGTGGCGACGGCGATGATCGCCGGGATTCTCTAGGGCGCCGGCGGGCTGAAATGAGTGACCCCGCGCCGCGCGGCGGCCGACCGCCGCGAAAGATGGGCTAGGCCGTGGACGAGGGCGAGTACGAGCGGTTCCTCGATCTGCTGGGCGAGGCGACGGTGGACCCCGCGCTGTGGACGCCCGTGGTCGAGCGTCTGGCCGATCTGGCGGGCGGCGATTGCGGGTTCGTCTCGCGCCTGAGCCTCACGGACGGGTCGGGCGCCGTCCAGACCGCGCGCATCGATCCGGTGATCGTGCAACGCTACCACGCCTACTTCGCGGCGAAAAACCCGCTGACGATCGTCGGCGACCGGGAGACCTATGTCCGAAACTGGCGCCTCAACATCAACAGCGACGACCACCTCATGGCCAAGGACGATCTGGTCAGGAGCGAATACTACAACGATTTCATGACCCCGGCGGACTGCCATTCGTGCCTGATGGTCCGTCTGGCGCTGGACGGCGACCACGTCTCGGCCATCACCCTCAACCGGCCCAGACGTCGCGACCGCTTCTCCGAGGCGGACTTCGCCGTCGCGCGCCTGCTTCACCCCCATCTGGTCCGCGCCTTTGGCGTCGGGCGCCGGTTGGCGGAGGCCCGCGCCCCGGGCGAGGACCTGACCGCTTTCCTCGAGCGCTCGGCGAACGGCGTCCTGATCCTCGACGGGGAGGGCAAGGTGCTGCATCGCAACGGCGCCGCCGAACGCCTGATCGCGGCGGACGGACGGCTGAAGATCGCCCGCGGGCGCCTGGCCGCCGCCGATCACGGCGCGGACTGTCGCCTTCGCGGCCTGGTCGCCCAGGCCGCCTCGACCGAGGCCGGGCGCTGTCGGGGAGGGTCCATCGGCCTGACCTCGCCGGCCCATCGCTTCGCCCTGTCGGTGACGGTCTCGCCGATGCGCCCGCGGGGAGACTCGTTGTTCGCCGACGGCCCGGCGGTGCTGGTCACCGTCGCCGACGTGGGCGCGGCGTTCAGCGCGCCGGAGGCGACGCTGCGCGCTCTCTTTTGCCTGAGCCCCGCCGAGGCCCGGGTGGCCATGGCCCTGGCCGCCGGCCGGACGCCCAAGGAAGCCGCGGCCGATCTGGGCCTGAGCTTCTTCACCGTGCGCGGCCACCTCGTGAGGATCTTCGAAAAGACCCAGACCAACCGCCAGGCGGACCTGATCCGGGTTCTGACCCGGGTGGAGGCCATGGGACTGGCCCTCGGCGGTTGAGGCGACGGGGGGCGCCGGCTCCTTCGCAGAGGTCGAAGACATACCGTTTTCGACCCGCGCGCCGCCATGTTACAGTC
>JBDTKQ010000191.1:0-2406 GCA_039935235.1 Caulobacteraceae bacterium | reverse complement strand
TCACCTCGCCGATGAAGGACTTCGGCTATGACGTGAGCGACTATCGCGGCGTCGATCCCCTGTTCGGAACCCTGGCGGATTTCGACGACCTGCTGGCGAAGGCCCATGAACTCGGCCTCAAGGTGATCATCGACCAGGTGTGGTCGCACACCTCCAACAAGCATCCGTGGTTCCTCGACAGCGCCGCCTCGAGGGAGGCGGACAAGGCGGACTGGTATGTGTGGGCGGAAGCGCGGGCGGACGGATCGCCGCCCAACAACTGGCAGGCGGTTTTCGGCGGCCCCTCGTGGACGTGGGAGCCCCGGCGGCGGCAATATTATCTGCACAATTTTCTGATCGAACAGCCGGACCTCAACTACTGGAACCCGGCGGTTCAGGACGCGATCCTCGACGCCGGGCGCTTCTGGCTGGAACGCGGGGTGGACGGGCTGCGCCTCGACGTCATCAATTTCATCTTTCAGGACAATCGACTGCGGGATAATCCCGTGGCGCCGTACGGGCGAACGCCGGCGACGCCCACGCGGTTTCAGCTTCATCTTCAGGATCGCTCGCGGCCCGAGGCGCTCGCGTTTCTTGGGCGTCTGCGGGCGCTGATGGATTCGTTCCCGGAGCGGATGACCGTGGGAGAGATCGTCGACGAGGACCCCCTCGCGCGGCAGCAGGAATACACCGTGCCGCCGCATCGTCTCCACACCGCCTACAGCTTCTTCCTGCTGACCGCGACGCGGGCGACACCCGGGCTTTTCGGCGAGGCGCTGACGGCATGGAACGGCGCGGCGGGGTGGCCGTCGTGGTCGCTGGGCAATCACGATGTCGAGCGGTTCGCGACCCGGCTCGCCCACTCGGGCGACCCCGCGCAAGTGAGGCTGCTGATGTCGGTTTTGCTGTGTTTACGGGGGACGATCTTTCTCTATCAGGGCGAGGAGCTCGGGCTGCCGCACGCCCATGTGCCGTTCGACCGGCCCCGGGACCCCTTCGCCATCGCCGCGTGGACGGGCGGAGCGGGTCGCGACGGAGCGCGCACGCCGATGCCGTGGACCGACGAGGGGTCGTCGGCGGGATTTTCCGCCTCCGCCGACCCGTGGCTCCCGGTGGACCCGGCGCATCGCCCGCTGGCGGTCGCGCGACAGGAGGGCGATCCGGGCTCCATGCTCTCCCTCACGCGGCGGATGATCGCCCTTCGCCGGTCGTGTCCGGCGCTGACCGCCGGTGGGGCGGAGGTGGTGGAGGTCCCCGCCGGACTCCTCGCCTTTCGCCGGACCGCGGGCGGCGAGACGCTGCTGTGCCTGTTCGATCTGGCGGGGAAGGGCGGCGCCGTCGGCGTGGGGGCGGTGGAGATCGTGGACCGGATACGTGGAGACGAGATCGTGAACGAGGGAACCGCCCATCTCCCGTCCTTCGGCGGCCTTGTGCTGCGGCCAAGGCCGGCGCCGGCTGGATAGCGGCTTCCAGCCGGCCCGGTTCCGTGGTCAAGGGACGACAGAGAGGGTCTTTCGCGGCGGGGTGTCGGGATGATGGGTGAATAGGCCGCTGGACCCGAAGGGTCTGGACATCGGCGGGGCGGCGGCGCGCAAGGCGGTGACCGCGCCGGTCAAGCTCGCCTATGGCGCCGGCCAGCTGGTCGAGGGGGTGTCGACCACGGTCGTCGGCAGCTTCCTGTTTTTCTTCTATACCGCCGTGCTCGGCCTTTCGGGGGCGATGGTCGGGGCCGCGGCGGCGATCAGCCTGGTGGCCGACGCCGTCGCCGATCCTCTTCTGGGCTCGTGGTCGGACAACACCCGCTCGCGATGGGGGCGGCGGATTCCGTTCATGGCCGTCGGCGCGCCGATCGTGGCGCTGGGTCTGGGCCTGGCGTTCAGCCCGCCGGGTCCGCCCTCACCCTTGGCCCTGTTCGTCTGGCTGACGATGATTTCCCTTGGCCTGAGGTTCGCCATCTCGGTGTTCAACGTGCCGTTCATCGCCCTTGGCGCGGAGATTTCCGAGGACTACGCCGAGCGGTCCAGCGTGGTCGCCTACCGCACCGTGTTCAGCATCGTCGGCTCGCTCGTCGCGGTGGTTCTCGGCTATTCGGTGTTTCTCGCCGGGCCGGGGGGACTGCTCGCGGCGCCGCACTATCCGCCGCTGGCGTGGACCGCGGCGGCCCTCGTGGCGGTCGGCGGGGCGGTCTCGGTGTTCGGCATCCGCCGTTTCGCCGCGGGCCTGCCGGTGACGCCGGTCGATCCGGTCGCCCTTCATCGACGCTTCGTCGGCGAGGTGGCCGAGATTTTCAAAAATCCGTCGTTCCGGGTGTTGTTCGCCACCTCGGTCCTGTTCTTTGTCGCCCAGGGCGTGGCGGCGACCCTTGGGGTGCACATGAACGTGTTCGTGTGGAAGATGACCCCGGCGCAGATCCAGGTGACGATCCTC
>JBDTKQ010000190.1:0-5356 GCA_039935235.1 Caulobacteraceae bacterium | reverse complement strand
TCCATCCGGGCTCCGCAGGCCAACGTCGATCTCTACAACGCTATTGCCAACCAACTGGCTATTCCCATCCCGGCCGCTTAGCGCCCGGCGGGCCGCCGTGTACCATTTCGAGTTCCTCATATTATGTGATAATGTCCTTTATCACGTAACCATCCGGTGAGCACCGCGTCCGGCTGAACTCCGGCGTTCAGGCAGCCTTTGCGATCAGCTGCGCTTGCGGCCGCCAGTTCCAAGGCAAGAGCTCGTCGAGCCGAGTAGCGGGGTGACCTGGCAGCCGGGCGAGGACATCGGCGAGCCAGGCCTGCGGATCGACATGGTTCATCTTGGCGGTGACGATCAGGCTGTACATGACGGCGGCGCGTTGACCGCCGCGGTCGGAGCCGGCGAACAGCCATGACTTTCGCCCAAGAGCGACGCCGCGCAGGGCGCGTTCGGCGGCGTTGTTGGTGAGGCAGATACGTCCGTCCTCCAGGAACCGGGTGAAGGCGGGCCAGCGCTTCAGCATATAGTCCATGGCCTTGGCGACGGGGGCTTGTCCGGAGAGCTTGGCGCGCTCGGCGCGCATCCAGGTCTCCAGGTCGGCGACCAGTGGTCTGCTGAGACTTTGGCGAACGGCGAGCCGTTCGGGAGCGGACTTGCCGTTGATGTCCCGCTCGACGGCGAACAGGGCGTCTATCCGGCGCACCGCGTCCAGCGCCATGGGCGAGATCGCGGTTGCGGTCTTGCCCCGAGCCTTCTTCCGCGCGGCGGCGGCAAGGTCGGCCAGTTCGTAGAACTTGCGGCGAGCGTGAGCCCAACAGGGCGCTTCGGTGACCGGCGTCGGCGTACGCCCAAGCTTATAGAGATCGCCATAGCCGCCGTAGGCATCGGCCTGCAGGATGCCGATGTAATCGGCCAGATGGCCTCTGGGGTGCTCGCCCCGGCGGTCGCGGGAGTAGTGGAACACCGCCGCCGGCGGACCGGTCCCGCCGAACGGCGCGTCGTCGCGCACATAGGTCCATAGCCTGGCGACGTCGGTCTTGCCTCGGCTGAGAACCGGGATGGTGGTGTCATCGCCATGGAGGCGCTCGGCGGTCATCACGTGGGCCGCGATCCGCTCGTGGATCGGCCGCAGCGCCTGGGCGCAGGCGCCGACCTGATCAGCCAGCGTCGACAGGCTCAAGGGCACACCTTCACGGGCGTAGCGCTCGGCCTGGCGGTTCAGCGGCTGATGCTGGCCGAACTTCTCGAACAAAATCATCGCCAAGAGGTTCGCGCCCGCCCAGCCCCTGGGCGTGGGATGGAAAGGGGCGGGCGGCTGGCTGATCGCCTCGCAGTCGCGACAGGTAAACTTCTCGCGGACGTGCTGGATCACCTTCCACTGGCGCGGGATCACCTCCAGCGTCTCGGTGATATCCTCGCCAAGCTTGGCCAGCCGTGTCCCGCCGCAACAGCCGCACGACGACGGCGCCGCTTCGACCATCCGCTCGCGGGGCAGGTGTTCGGGGAACGGCCGGCGCGACGGCCGGCGGCGGACGAAGGCTGTCACCGTGGTGGTCGTGGTCGCCGCTTCGGCGGTTAGTTCGTCTTCGGTCGCGGTGGCTTCGAGTTCCTCGAGCTGAAGCTCCATCTGATCCAGCAGCCGCGCCGAGCGCTCGGATCGTTGGCCGTAGAGTTCGCGCCGCAACTTCTCGATCGCCAGCTTCATGGCCGCGATCAGCGCCTCGTTGCTGGAGGTTCGGGCCCGTTCGGCGGCGAGCTCGGCCTGCGCCTTGGCGGCTTCGACGCGCGCGATCGACAACGCCGTTCTGAGCGCGTCGAGGTCGTCGGGCATGACGGTCGAACCGATCTCCATGCACACAGAGAATCACAAAAACGACCGCTTGAGGCGCCCCTGAATGCAGAGCCCGCCAACTATTTTTAGAGGTCACCCCGCCGACCTCGGCCGCCACGTGTGCTGAGGGTTCCTCCAGTCGATCCCCTCCAGCATGTAGCCCAGCTGCGCCGCCGTCAGCGACACCGCGCCACCTACCGTCGCCGGCCAGACGAAGCGGCCCCTGTCCAGCCGCTTGGCGTAGAGCGACAGGCCAAGACCGTCGTGCCACAGGATCTTGATCAGCGATCCGCCGCGTCCCCGGAACACGTAGAGGTCGCCCACGTGCGGGTCACGCTTCATCACCTCCTGCACCAGAAGAGCCAGGCCGGGCATCCCCTTGCGCATGTCGGTCATCCCCGTGGCGATCCACACCCGCGTCCCCGAGGGGATGGCGATCATCGCAACGCCCGCAGCGTCGCCGCCACCAACCTCGCCGACGCCGAGGCCGCGATGCTCACGCGAGCCCCGCCCTTCAGCTCCACCACGACTGCCGGGTGCGAACACGTCCCGACGACCGGATCAGGCCCGCTCGACAGCACCGCCGGCGCGAACCCCCCCGGCGCCACGACCGTCGCCAGATCGCGACGCCAGCGATAAATCAGGCTCGTGCACACATCGAAGCGGCGGGCCGTCTCCGCCACCGTCCCCCCCGGCGCGAAGCACGCCGACAGGATCAACCGCTTCTGCTCGTCGTCCCACCGCCGCCGCCGATCGGCGCCGGTGATCACCGTCATCTGGCTCATGCTGTGCTGCTATCCACGTCCTTAAAGACGGACTTAGCTGCGCAGACTCGCCCACCACCCCTCAACCCGCCAAGACGGCCCTCACCGGAGGGCTACTTTATCACACACCTCCAATGCCCCCGGCGTCCGCGTGGCGCCATGGCCCACCGCATCGAGCGTGTGATGGGGTCTGGAGGCTATGCCCCCGCCAGCTTGGCGAACTTCCAGGCCGTTTCGCCCAGCAGCGGGACGCGGGCTTCCATGGCGGCGGCTTGCGGGCTGTTGGCGGTACCGTCGCGGGCGCGGCCGACGATGCCTTGGAGAATGCCGGCGAGGCGGAAGCTGTTGTAGGCGAAATACCAGTTGAGTTCGGGCAGGCCCTGGCGGCCGGTGAGGCGGCAATATTCGGCGACGACCTCGTCCATGGTCGGGATGCCTCGCGCTTCGAGATCGGGAATCTGGGCCATGGCCCCGTTGACCCATTGCATCAGGACATAGGTGAAGTCGGCCAGGGGATTGCCGAGGGTGGCCAGCTCCCAGTCGAGGACGGCGGCGACGCGGGGCAGGGTGGGGTGCATGACCATATTGTCCAGCCGGTAGTCGGCGTGGACGATGGTGGTCTGGTCGTCGTCGGGGACCGTCTTGGGCAGCCAGTCGATCAGCCGCTCGATGGTGTCCAGATGTCGGGTTTCCGAGGCCTTGTACTGTTTGGTCCAGCGGGCGATCTGGCGGGACATGTAGTTTCCGGGCCGGCCGAAGTCGGCGAGGCCGACCGCCTGATAGTCGGTGTTGTGCAGGGCCGCGAGGGTGTCGATGGCGGCCATGTGGATGGCGTGACGCTCGGCGGGCGGGTAGCCCGGGAGGGACTGGTCCCACAGGATGCGGCCCTCGACCATCTCCATGACGTAGAACATGGTGCCGACGACGCTCTCGTCCGTACACAGACCATAGGGTCTGGGCACGGGAAACCCCGTGGGGCGGAGGGCGGAAATCACCCTGAACTCGCGGTCGACCGCGTGGGCCGAGGGGAGCAACTTGCCCGGCGGCTTGCGGCGCATGACATAGTCGCGCGCCGGGGTGGTCAGGCGATAGGTGGGGTTGGACTGTCCGCCCTTGAACTGGCGCACGGTGAGGGGGCCGGCGAACCCCTCGACATTGGCGCCCATCCACGCGGCCAGCCGCGCCTCGTCGAAGCGATGGCTCTCGGCCACGGGCTTGACCCCGGTGTTCTGGGCCTCGCGAAGCTGTTCGTCGGTGGCGGGGGCGTCGGCCATGGCGGTCGTCTCTCTAGGGCGCGGTCGCGGCGACTGTATCGGGCGGCCTTTGGGGGTGCAAAGCCCGCCGGCCGATGTCCGAGCGCCAGAAGCCGCCGGGCATGGCGATGGCCTCGATGGCCCCGTAGGCGCGGGCGCGGGCCGCCTCGAGGGTGGCGCCGCGAGCGCAGACGTTGAGCACGCGCCCGCCCGCCGCCACCAGGGCGCCGTCGGCGCGCCGCGCGGTCCCGGCGTGAAAGACGACGACGTCCGGGCCGAAGTCGGCATCGGCGCCGTCGATGACGGCGCCGGGCACGGGCGCGTCAGGATAGCCCTCGGCGGCGAGAACGACGCAGATCGCCGCCTCGTCGCGCCATGCGGGCGGCGGCAGTTTCGCCAGGCCGCCGGTGGCCGCGGCGAGAAGATATGGCACGATGTCGCTCTTCAGCCGCACCATCAGAACCTGGCATTCGGGGTCGCCGAAACGGGCGTTGAACTCCACCAGACGCGGCCCGCCCGGGCCGATCATCAATCCGGCGAAAAGCACCCCCCGGTAGGGGGTTCCCTCCGCCGCGAGGCCGGCGACGGCGGGGACGATCAGGGTGTCGCGCGCGGTGCCCTCGATGTCGGGGGTGAGGACCTGGGCCGGAGCGCAGGCGCCCATGCCGCCGGTGTTGGGTCCCACGTCGCCGTCGAAGGCGCGCTTGTGATCCTGTGCGGCGCCGAAGAGCATGACCGTCTCGCCGTCGCTCAGGGCGAAGAGGGAGACCTCCTCGCCCTCCATGAACTCCTCGATCACCACCCGCGCGCCGGCGGCGCCGAAACGGCCCCCGAGGCAGGCGTCGATCGCGCGCTCGGCGTCCTCGAGAGTGGCGGCGACGGTCACGCCCTTGCCCGCGGCCAGACCGTCGGCCTTGATCACATGGGGCGCGCGGCATCGGCGCAGGTGACGCTTGGCCTCGGCCGCGTCGTCGAACACCGCGAAGGCCGCGGTGGGCAGGCCGTGGCGGCGGGCGAAGGCCTTCATGAACGCCTTGGAGCTCTCGATCCGACCGGCGCCGGCGGAGGGTCCGAAACAGGCGATCCCGGCTTGGGCGAGGGCGTCGGCGAGGCCGGCCTCGACCGCGGCGTCCGGACCGATCACCACCAGATCGGCGGCTATCTCGCGGGCGAGTGCGACCTGTCCGGCGACGTCGATGGCGGCCACCGCCCGTGTCTCGCCGAGCGTCGCCATGCCCGGATTGCCCGGCGCGCACACGAGGCGCGTGACCAGCGGCGAGCGGGCGATCTTCCAGGCCAGAGCGTGCTCGCGCCCACCCGAACCGACGATCAGGACGTTCATGGGCGGGGCAATGAGGCCATGGCGCGGGTGGGTCAAGAAAAGAGCGGTCCGGCGGCCCGCGGAGCTGGTTGGAACAGCCGCTCCCTCCCTCCCGTCATCCCGGGTCTCCGCTCCACTTCGTTGCGCTCCGGCCGGGATGACGGATAGGAGAATGCTTGCACGAGGCCCGCCTTCCCGCGCGGTT
>JBDTKQ010000189.1:0-2160 GCA_039935235.1 Caulobacteraceae bacterium | reverse complement strand
CGCGCTCCGGGCGACCACCTTGCCACGATCGCGCGCCTCGCCCACATTCGGGGTCATGAGTCCTCGCTTTTCGGGGGAGGCGCAGTCACGGCTGGTGGCGGTGCTCGGCCCGACGAATACCGGCAAGACCCATCTGGCGGTGGAGCGGATGCTCGGCCACGCCTCGGGCATGATCGGCCTGCCGCTGCGCCTGCTCGCGCGCGAGATCTACGACCGCATCGTCAAGGCGCGCGGGGCGCGGGCCGTGGCCCTGATCACCGGCGAGGAAAAGATCGTGCCGCCGCGCGCGCACTATTTCGTCTGCACGGTGGAGGCCATGCCGCTCGCGCGCGAGGTGGAGTTCCTCGCCGTCGATGAGATCCAGCTCGCCGCCGATCCCGAGCGCGGTCACGTCTTCACCCATCGCCTGCTGCACGCGCGGGGGCGTTGCGAGACCATGCTCCTGGGCGCCGCGACCATGGGTCCGCTTATTCGCCGTCTGTTGCCCACCGCCCAGATCGTCACCCGCGAACGCTATTCGGCGCTGGCCTACGCCGGCCCGCGCAAGCTCACTCGCCTGCCCGGACGCAGCGCGGTGGTCGCCTTTTCGGCGGGTGACGTCTACGCCATCGCCGAGTTGATCCGCCGCCAGCGGGGCGGGGCGGCGGTGGTCATGGGTTCGCTCAGCCCCAGAACGCGCAATGCCCAGGTTGCCCTCTACCAGTCGGGCGAGGTGGATTTCCTGGTCGCGACCGACGCCATCGGCATGGGCCTGAATATGGACGTCGGCCATGTCGCCTTCGCCGGCCTGCGCAAGTTCGACGGCAAGCGCACCCGACCGCTCCTGCCGCAGGAGATCGGCCAGATCGCCGGCCGCGCGGGCCGGTATCGCGCCGACGGATCGTTCGGGGTGACCGGAAGCGCGCCGGCGATCGATCCCGCGACGGCGACGGCGGTGGAAAACCATGTCTTCGATCCCGTGGCCGCGGTGCGGTGGCGCAATGGCGACCTGGACTTCGCGGGACTTTCGCCCCTTCTCGCCTCCCTCGCCGCCCCCGCCCCGCGTGGGGGCCTCAAATCGGGCGATCCGGCGCTCGATGAGCGCGTCCTTCGCCATCTTGCCGCCGACGAGGCCCTCGCGCGACGCGCCGCCGACCGGAGCGGTCTTGCCCGTCTGTGGGACGTCTGCCAGACCCCGGACTTTCGCAAGACCACCTTCGAGGACCATGCGCGACTGGTCCGCACCCTGTTCGACGGCCTGACGGCGGGACGCCGACGGGTTCCCGGCGACTGGATGGCCGGCCAATTGCGCGCCCTCGATCGGCCGCACGGAGAGATCGATACTCTCTCGATGCGCCTCGCCGGCGTGCGCACCCTCGCCTACATCGCCAACCGCCCCGACTGGCTCGAGGACCCGGAGCACTGGCGCGAGACCACCCGCGGGCTCGAGGACCGGCTCTCCGACACCCTGCACGAGAAGCTGATGGCGCGGTTCATCGACCGACGGACCAGCGCCCTCATCCGCGGTCTGGGCCGCGGCGACGATCTGCTGGCGGGGATCGCGGCCGACGGCGCGGTGACCGTCGAGGGCCACTATGTCGGCGCGCTTCGCGGCCTGGGTTTCGAGGGGGCAAAGGCGAGCGGGGCGCTGGCGGACAAGGCGCTGCGGGCGGCAGCGGTTCGCGCGGTGACGCCCGAGGTGATCCGACGTCTGGGCGCCATGGCCGCCGCGCCGGACGACGACTTCGCCGTCGACCCGAGGGGCGCGATCCTGTGGCGCGGCGAGGCGGTGGGGATCCTCAACGGCGACCGGCCGTTCAATCCGTCGGTGCGTCTCCTTGGAGATCTGGGTCCTGCCCCGGCGCGGGACCGGGCCGCCCGTCGCCTCGAAGCCTTCGTGGCCGCCGAGGCCGGCCGCCGTCTTCCCCGGCTCGCGGCGCTCACCGCCTCGCTTGCCGGCGGAGAGGTCAGGGGGCTCGCCCGCGGCCTGATCTTCCGTCTGGTGGAAGCCGGCGGGGTGCTCGACCGGCGCCTCGCGGCGGCGGAGGTCGCCAGTCTCAGCCAGGCCGAGCGGCGGACCCTCCGGCGGCTGGGGGTGAGAATCGGAGCCTTCAACCTGTTCGTCCCGGGCCAGCTCGCGCCGGGGGCGCGCGCCTTCGCCTCCGCCTTCGCGACCCAGGC
>JBDTKQ010000188.1:0-11782 GCA_039935235.1 Caulobacteraceae bacterium | reverse complement strand
ACTGCGCCTCGGCCGAGGACAACGTCGACTTCGCCTGGAACGGCTCCGACGAGGGCGACCAGGTCCACGGCGCCGGATGGGCCGAACTCACCCCCACCGGCGACCTTGAAGGCGAGTTCAGCTACGACAACGGCGACGAGACTACCTTCAGAGCCGTCCCATGGCCGACTTCTTCAACAGCCTGCTAGAGCCGGACGCGCGCGGCCTCGTAGCAGGCCACGGCCACCGCCGCGGCGACGTTGAGGCTTTCCATGGCCCCGGGCATGGGAATGCGCGCCAGGGCATCGCAATGCTCGGCCACCAGCCGCCGCAGGCCCCCGCCCTCGGAGCCGACCACCAGAACCGTCGGCGTCCCGTCGAGGGCGTCGGCGAGGTCCATGCCGGCCGTTCCGTCGAGGCCGACGGCGCGCCAGCCCATCGTCTCCAGCGTTTCCAGCGCCCGCGAGAGGTTGGTCTCGCGGGCGTGCGGCACCGCGTCCAGTCCCCCCGCGGCGGCCTTGGCCAGGGCCCCCGCGAGCGCGGGGGCGTGCCGGTCCTGAAGGATCACGCCGCGGGCCCCGAAGGCGGCCGCGCTGCGGAAGGCGGCGCCGACGTTCTGGGGATCGGTGACCTGGTCGAGCATGAGGAGGAAGCCGGGGCCTCCTTGCGCCAGCGTCTCGAGCGCGGTCGGATCGAGCGGCGGGATGCGCAGGGCGATCCCCTGATGGACGGCCCCCGCCGGCAGAAGGCGGGCGATTTCCTGGTTGTCCAGCACCTCGACCGTGGCGGCGTCGGCGCGCCGGGAGATCGCGGCCGCCCGCTCCGCGGTCGCCACCAGGCGCTTGACCGGCCCCCGCGCGGGGTTGGCGAGCGCCGCGGCGACGCTGTGGGTCCCCCACAGCCACTCGGCCTGAACGTCCTCCAGCCGCCGGCGATGGCCCGCGGAGGCGGCGTGCTCGGGTCCGGCGCGTGGGCCGCGCGGCGGCAGGCGGGGCCGGCCGGAGCGGTCGTTGCCTTGGCGATGCGAGGACACTATAAGACGCGCTCCGATTTTGGGCCCACGCGCAGCCGGCCGGCCCGCATCCGGACCCTGCCTTTTCTCTGGCACGGTTCGGCGCTTCGCCGAAAGGTCCGCGTACCCGGAACCGGGAACTCGATACCGCGCGTCTGGGGGAATGTCCCGAGCGGCAAAGGGGGCGGACTGTAAATCCGCTGGCGTACGCCTTCGCAGGTTCGAGTCCTGCTTCCCCCACCACGCGCGCGCGATAACGGCGCCACGCCTGTCTCGCCGGGCGCGGGCGGGTATAGCACAATGGTAGTGCAGCAGCCTTCCAAGCTGAATATGCGGGTTCGATTCCCGCTACCCGCTCCAGCCGGCTTCCCGCGAACGGCGCCGCGCCGCCCGGTCGGGTCTTCGCGGCGGCGCCCGGCGCGGCCGGCCAAGGGCTTCCGCCCGGCTCGACCGGGCCGGGTTTGGTCCCTTGTTCAACGCTTGGGCGGCGTCTTCTTCGGATCGGCCTTGCCGAACGCCTCGCGCACCTCGTCTTCGGTGATCCGGGCCTTGGGGTTGCCGGGCTGGCCGAGGTTCTGCTCCTCGGTCTGATCGCCCATCACGCCTGGTTGCGAGCCGTCGTTCCTCGGCGGAGTCTTTTCGTCTGCCATGTCGTCTCTCCTGTGGCGCCGCTTACCAACACGCTTGGTGGGGGCGAGGTTCCGTCAGCGCCCTTACCGCGCGCGCGTCCACGTCTGGGTGCGGCACAGGGGGGCGACGACGCAGCCTTTCAGATGGAGCCGGTCTGGGGAGACCATCTCGATCGAGGCCTTGTAGGTTCCACCGTCGTCCGGATTGTAGATCCAGCCCGCGCCCCATTTGCCCGGCCCCTGAGCGGTCACCTCGAGGATCGTCAATCCCCTGATCGCCCGTCCGCGCAAGGCGGCGTCGCGGTTGCGGACGTCCTTCTGGTCCGGTTCCACCCGCAGGCGGGCCGAGTTCACCACCGCGCCGCAAAGCCGCGCGCCGCACGGCGCGATGCGCACCAGACCGCCGTCCACCGGGGTCTTCCATACTCCGAAAACCGACGGCGCCGGCGAGGGTGCGGTCGCCGCGAGGGCCAGGGCGAACAGGGCTGTGACCATCGGCCATCCTTGTGTATCGAAAACGGGCGGGGAGGGAGCGACATGCACGGCCGCGCCACGACGAGCAACCCCGTCCAGCCGATCCTGGTGACCCGATGGTCCTGACCGTCGAGGGTGTCCACAAGCGGTTCGGTCGGCTCGCGGCTCTCGCGGGGGTTTCCTTCGAGGCGCGGGAGGGCGAGTTCCTCACCCTCGTGGGTCCCTCGGGCGCCGGCAAGACCAGCCTGCTGCGCGTGCTTGCCGGCCTCGACAGGCCCGACCTCGGCCGCGTTTTCCTGGACGGGGAGGATTTCCTGGCGATGAGCGCCTCGGAGAGGCGCGTGGGGCTGGTGTTCCAGCACTATGCCCTGTTCAACCACATGACCGTGGCCAGGAACATCGCCTTTGGCCTCGACGTCCGGCCGGCGCGCGCGCGACCGGCGCGCGACGCGATCGACGCGCGGGTGGAGGCGCTTCTGGCGCTCGAGCGGATCGAGGGCCTCGGCGGGCGCTATCCGGCGCAACTTTCCGGCGGTCAGCGCCAGAGGGTGGCGGTGGCCCGGGCGCTGGCGGTGGACCCCCGCCTTCTGCTGCTCGACGAGCCCTTCGGCGCGCTCGACGCGAAAGTGCGAAAGGAACTCCGGGGAGAACTGCGCCGGATCCACGACGCCACCGGGATCACCACCTTGCTCGTCACCCACGATCGGGACGAAGCCATGGCGCTGGGCGATCGGGTGGTGGTGATGAACCGCGGCCGTGTCGAACAGGTGGGAACGCCCGACGACCTCGAGGCAAATCCGGCCTCGCCCTTCGTTTTCGAGTTCCTCGGCGACGCCAACATGCTGCCGTGCGTGGTCGCCGGCGGGATCGCGCGCTTCGAGGGTTTCGAGGCCCCGGCGATCGGGGCGGGCGGCCGGGTCGGCGGCGGCGAGGGGCTCTTTCGGCCCTCGGACACCCACCTCGCCGCGACCCCCATCGGCGGAGGTCTGGCGGTTCGCGTGATCGCGACGCGCGGACGCGGCGCGGCGCGCGCGGTCGAGTGCGAGGCGCCGGGGGGACGCCGCCTCACCGCCGAAATCCCCGAAGCGATCGCCGGGCGCTTCGCCCCCGGCGATCGGGTCCATCTGAGCGCGACGCGGGCGGTGGTGAGCTTCGACGCCGCCTGAGCGGCCCGTCGCGGCCCGGCGAGCGATGGGCAGGCGCCGCGCGCTCGCTATGCTGGCATAGAGGTGAGTCGCGGCGGGTTCCGGCGAATGGGCAAGACGGTTTTGCGGGCGATCGGCGTGGCGGGGGCGCTGTCGTGGGCCTCGGCGGCCGGGGCCGCGGCGCCGGCCCGCGACGACGAGGAGGCGCGGATCGCCCGGCTCGAGGCGGCCGTCGCCGGCTTGCAGGCCCAGGTTCAGTCCCAGAGCCGCGCGGTTCAGGAAAACGCCGCGCTCAGGCGCGAGGTCGCCGATCTGAAGGCCGCCAAGACGCCGAAGACCGGCGCGGTCGCCCTGGCGCCTCCGGCGACCCACGCCGAAACGCCGGCGCTCACGGTCAGTCTGAAGGGGGCCAGCCCCGGCCTCGCCACCGCCGATGGCCGGTTCAGCATCAATCTGCTCGGCCTCGTGCAACTCGACACCGCCTTCTACGATCAGACGGCGCCCGGGCCGATCGCCACCGACTTGCGCCGCACGGGTCCGGCGTTGGGCTTTACGACCAGCAACGCTGATTTCTCCCACGCCCGTGAGTTGCGCGACGGGGTCCTTTTTCGCCGCGCGCGGCTGGGTGTGGCCGGCAACGCCTTCGGCCCCTTCGAATACCGCGTGGTCTTCGATTTTGGCGGCGCGGGCGTGGAGAACGCCGGCCAACTTTATGAGGCGTGGGCGCAATATTCGGGGCTGAAGCCGTTCAGGCTGCGGGTGGGCGCGTTCGCCCCGCTCGAGGGCCTCGCCGACCAGAGTTCGACCAGCGCCCAACCGCTTCTCGAGCGTCCCGCCTCGGCCGACATCGCCCGCGGGCTCGCCGGCGGCGACACCCGGGTCGGCGCCCAGTTGTTCGCCGGCGGGGATCGTTGGCTGGTATCCGTGGCGGTGACCAGCCGCACCATCGGAGTGATCAACACCGGCACGGCGACGGCCACGCCACAGGCCTATCGCGACCCGCTGGCGTTCGTCGGGCGGGTGGCGGGAACCCCGTTGCATGGCGATGGCTGGCGCGTTCATCTGGGCGCCCACGGCCAGTATCTCGCGCGTCCGGCCGACATTACCGGCCCCCCGGCCACCGGTGACGCGCCGCTGACGCGCCATGGCGTGGCCTTCAGCGACCAGGGCGAATTGCGCGTCGACGCCACCCGGCTGATCAACACCGGGGCGATCGACGCGCGCCATGCCTCCACCGCCGGCGTCGAATTCGCCGCCCAATGGCGGAATTTTCTGGTCCAGAGCGAATACGACCGATTTTTCGTCCAGAGCACGGTCACCGGCCTCGGCAATCCGACCTTCGGCGGCTGGTATGTCGAGGGAAGCTGGGTGGTGACCGGGGAGACGCGCCGATACAACACCGGCAATGCCGCCTTCGACGGCCCGCCCGTGCACGACGGGGTCGGAGCCGGCGGTTTTGGGGTGGTGGAACTGGCCGTCCGCTATGCCGACATGGATCTCAACGACCACGCGGGCCTTCCCGGAACCGCGCCGGCGCCGGACGCCGTGCGCGGCGGCGAACTGGAGACCTGGACCGGCGGGGTGAACTGGTATCTGAACCCGATCGTCCGCCTGGCGCTGGAGTTCCAGCACGTCCGCCTCACCCGTCTGTCCCCGGACGCCACGGTCTACCAGACCCCCGTCGGCGCCCAGATCGGCCAGTCCTACAACGCCGTGGCCCTACGCTCGCAACTGGCGTTCTGACCAATCCGGATTCAGCGGTGGAGGGGGCGGCGACGGGCGTTACGGCGCGACGATCTCGAACCAGAAGTCGAAGCGGTCGAGGAGGGCGAGGAGGGCGTGAAAGGGCGACGCGTCGCCATCGATCGCCACGTCTCCGCAAGCGATCGCGGCCGCCAGGTCGGTCTCGGCGAACACCAGCGTGCCGAGGGTGGCGCGGGTGAGGGCGACCGTGGGGCCGTCCGCGGCGCGCCCGGCGCGGTGGTGAAACACGGCGTTCTCCACGGTCACCGCGAAAGCCTCGCCGGTGTCGGTGAACTCGAGGGTGAGCGCGATCGTCGCGGTCCCCGCCGTCTCGCCGTTGAGCCTCACCGACAGCGAATCCAGCAGGGAATCGGCGGGGAGGGCGCGCATCTGGCCGCCGGCGGATTGGCGCGGCTGGATCGCCGGCGGACGAGGATGGCGCAATTCCTGGGCGCCGGTCAGATAAAACGAGCGCCACGGGCCGGATTCGGCCTGATAGCCCATCTGTTCCAGCGCGTCGGCCTGCAGGGCGCGGGCGGCGGTATTGTCCGGCTCGGCGAACACCAGATGGTTCACGATCTCCGCCACCCATCGGTAATCGCCCGCGTCATGGGCGACCCTGGCCTTGGCGAGGAGGGCGTCCGCTCCGCCGGCGAGGGCGACATAGCGGCGCCCCGCCTCCACCGGCGGCAGTTTGTGGAGATTGGCCGGATTGCCGTCGAACCAGCCGAGGTAGCGCTGATAGACCGCTTTGGCGTTGTGGCTGAGGGTTCCGTAATAGCCGCGGGTGTACCATTCGGCGGCGAGGGTCGGCGGCAGGGCCAGGGTTTCGGCGATTTCCACCGCGGTGAGACCGTGATTGGCCATCCGCAGGGTCTGGTCATGGATGAACTTGTAGAGATCCCGCTGTTTCCTCAGGAAATCGACCGCCTTTCCCCCGCCCCACCGGGGCCAATGGTGGCTGGCGAAGAGCACCTCGGTGTCGGCGGCGAAGAGGTCGATGGCCTCGTCGATATAGAAACTCCACGCCTTGGCGTCGCGCACCTGGGCGCCCCTGGGGGTGTAGAGGTTGTGCAGGTGGCATGAGCAGTTTTCCGCCATGCACAGGGCGCCGAACCCGGGGAAGAAGAAGTTCATCTCCGCCGGCGCCTCGGTGTCGGGGGTGACCTGAAAGACGATCTCCACCCCATCGACGGTGAGCCGCGTCCCCGTCGCGGCCACACTCTCGGTCGGCGGAACGAGGCTGACCTCGCCCATGGACACCGCCTTGCCGAGGCCGGCGTCGACATGGCCGGTCGGATCGCGCGGCAGCAGGGCGCCGTACATATAGGTCGCCCGCCGGTTCATGGCGTTGCCGGCCAGCACGTTCTCGCTCACCGCGGCGGTGAGAAAGCCCTCGGGGGCGATGATCCGAAGACCGGCGGCGATGTCCGCCTCGCCGGCCACCCCGCGGATGCCGCCATAATGGTCCACATGGCTGTGGGTGTAGGTCACCGCGGTCACCGGCCTGTCCCCCCGGTGGCGGCGCATCAGCGCCAGCGCCGCGCGGGCGGTCTGCGACGAGATCAGCGGGTCGATGACGATATAGCCGCGCTCGCCTTCGATGAAGGTGATGTTCGACAGATCGAAGCCGCGCACCTGAAACACGCCGGGGGTGACCTCGAACAGGCCGTGGAGGGCGTTCAGCCGCGCCTGGCGCCACAGGCTTGGGTTGACCGTATCGGGGCACGGCCGCCCGTCGGTCTCGAAAGCGAAGGCGCCCATGTCCCAGATCACCCGCCCCGCGTCGTCGGCGATCCGTCCGTCCGCGACCGTGCCGATGAAACCGCGCGAGGCGTCGGCGAAGTCCGCGCCATCGTCCGGCGGGAGGCCGGCGGCGAGGGCGGCGTTGGCGCGCCGGGTGGCCTGCGTCGCTGGGTTTCCCGGCATCTTCTCCCCCCTTCGGCGCCGGGCCGCGCCCTCGTTTCGCCACCGCCCAAGCCTAGCGCGCGAGGGGCGGGCGGCCAAGCCGTCGCGCGTTTCATGTCTCGAGGGTCAATGTCCCGCTTCTCCCGCCGTCTCCTCGCCCCGGCCGCGGCCATGCTTCTCGCGGCCGGCGCGATGGGCGCCGCCCACGCCGCCCCGCTCTGGCCCCAGGCGCGAAGCGATCTGCGTCCGGACCCCGCCGTGCGCTTCGGGATCCTCGCCAACGGCATGCGTTACGCGGTGATGCGCAACGCCACGCCCGGCGGTCAGACCTCGCTGCGCCTGCGCATCGGCTCCGGATCGCTCGAGGAATCGGCCGACGAACAGGGCCTCGCCCACGTTCTGGAACACATGGCCTTCAAGGGTTCGGTCCATGTGCCGGCCGGCGACATGATCCAGATCCTGCAGCGCAAGGGCCTCGCCTTCGGGCCGGACACCAACGCCGAGACCGGCTGGACCCAGACCGTCTACATGCTCGATCTTCCCCACGGCGACGCCGACACCATCGACACCGGCCTGATGCTGATGCGCGAAACGGCGGGAAACCTGCTCATCGACGACAAGGCTCTGGCGTCCGAACGGGGCGTGGTGCTGTCCGAGGAGCGGCTGCGCGACACCCCGCGTTACCGCGCGCAAAAGGCCCAGATCGGCCTCTTCCTTCAGGGCCAACTCGCCGCCGACCGCTTTCCCATCGGCAGGGTGGACGTGATCGAACACGCCCCGGCCAGTTTGGTGAAGGCCTTCTACCGGGCCAACTACCGTCCCGACCGGGCGACCCTGATCGCCGTGGGCGACTTCGACCCCGCCCGGATGGAGGCGAAGATCAGGGCGCGCTTTTCCGACTGGGCGCCGGTCGGGCCGCCGACCGCAGAGCCGGATCTGGGCCAGCCCAAGGCGCGCGGCCTGACCGCGCGGGTGGTCCAGGTTCCCGGCTCGTCGACCGAAATCCTCCTCGCCTGGACGCGCCCGTTCGACGACAGCGCCGACACCGCCGCCAGGGAACGACGCGAGACGGTGGAGAACATCGGGCTCGCGGTGCTCAACCGCCGGCTCTCGCGCCTCGCCCAGGGTGAAAACCCGCCGTTCCTCAACGCCGGGGCGGAGTTCCAGAACCTGTTCCATTCGGAGAAACTGGCGGTGATCCAGGCGGCGTCCACGCCCGAAGCGTGGCGTCCGGCGCTGGACGCCGTCGAGCAGCAGGTCCGCCGCCTCGCCGTTCAGGGCGTCACCCAGGCCGAGGTCGACCGGGAGGTGGTGGAGCTTCGGACCCGCCTGGTCGCCGCCGTCGCCGGAGCCCCGACGCGGCCCACGCCCGAACTCGCCTCCGAACTGGTTCGCTCGGTGGACGAGGACGAGGTGTTCACCGCGCCGTCGGAGGATCTGTCGGTGTTCGACGCGGCGGTGAAGGACCTGACCGCCGCCCGAGTGGATGGCGCCGTGCGCGCGGTCTTCGCCGGACAGGGCCCTCTCGTGGATCTCGCCACGCCCGTCGCGGTGGCCGGCGGAGACGCGGCCCTCGCCGCCGAATACGCGCGATCCGCCGCCATCCCGTTGAGCGCGCCCACCGCGCTCGCGGCGGCGCCATGGCCCTACGCCAGCTTCGGAGCGCCCGGCCGCGTGGTCGAGCGCCACGCCGTCGCCGATCTGGGCCTGGTCACCGCCCGCTTCGCCAACGGCGTTGGTCTGACGGTGAAATCCACCCATCTGCGAGACGACCAGGTGCTGGTGGCGGTGAACTTCGGTTCCGGCCGCCTCGGCATGCCCCGCACGCGGCCGGCCGACACCTGGACCAGCGCCGCCTTCATCGCCGGCGGTTTTGGCAAGATGACTCTGGAAGACAGCCAGCAGGCCCTCGCCGACAAGAGCTATGGCGTGAGCCTCGCCATCGGCGACGACGCCTTCGTCATGGGAGGCGCCACCCAGCCGACCGATCTGGCCACCCAGCTCCAGGTGATGACCGCCTATCTCGCCGATCCCGGTTTTCGCCCCGAAGCTTTCGAGCGGGTGCGGACCGCCTTTCTCAACCAGCTTCCCCAGCTCGCGGCGACTCCCAACGGCGTTTTCGCGCGGGATGTGGGCAGCCTGTTTTCCAGCGACGATCCGCGCTGGGCGTTTCCGGGCAGGAGCGAGCTGATCGCGGCCAGGCCGGCGGATCTGAAGGGGCTGCTCGGCGCCGCTCTCGCCGACGGGCCGGTCGAGGTCACCATCGTCGGCGACATCGATCCCGAACGCGCCATCGCCCTGACCGCCGCCACCTTCGGCGCGCTCCCCCCCCGCGCCACCGCGGCGAAGTTCGATCGGGCGCGCGACACCATCCGCTTCCCCGCGCCGACCGCCCTGCCGCTGGAGCGGATCGACACCGGGCGGGCCGACCAGGCCGTGGCCGTTATCGGCTGGCCGATGAACGACTTCTACGCCGACATGGCCGCCTCGCGCGCGGCCATGCTCGCCGGGGAGGTTCTCGAAAACGCCCTGATCGACCGCCTGCGCGTGGCGGAGGGGGCGACCTACAGCCCCGAAACCCGGGTCGAGCTGTCGCAGGTTTTTCCGGGCTATGGCTACGCCTTCAGCCTGGTCGAGATGCCGCCGGAGAAGATCCCGGGTTTCTTCGCCGCCGTGGCCTCGATCACCGCCGACATGGGCGCGCACGGCGTTTCGGCCGACGAACTGGCGCGGGCGAAAAACCCCAGGGTCGCCGGCCTGAAAAAGGCCCAGCTGACCAACGAATACTGGCTGGCGGATCTGGCCGGCTCGCTGCGCGATCCCAGGCGCCTCGACCTGATCCGCAGCACCTTTCCCGACTACGCCAAGGTCACCGTCCAGGACATCCGGCAGGCCGCGCGCGACTGGTTCGTTCCGGACCGCGCGTGGAAACTGGTGATTCACGCCGACCCCAAGGTGGCCGGGGCGCTCGCCGAGACGCCGGTGGCGTCGCGCGGGCCGGGGACTCATTGATCACAGCCGGAAGATGACGGTTGTGGCGATGGCGATGGCGATGGCGCGGATGGGGGTGTGGGCGCATCGATCGTAGCGGGTGTGGACGCTGGACCCCCGGCCGGGCTGGTCTCTCCATCCACGTCGTTCGTCGCTCCATTCGCGACTTCGTCGCACACCGCGAGTCCGCGCGGATTTCCTCCCGTAGTGTGGACATGAAACCATCGACCCACATTTCTGTTGGAGGGATGAACGTGAACACGGCTCCGTATACCCAAGCGATGTCGAGGGCGCTCTTCGCGGCGGTGCTCGCCGGCTCAGCGCTGGCGATAGCCACTCCGGCCGGCGCGGGCGGATATGCGCAAACCAACCTGGTCACGGACGATCCGGCCGCCGTGGCCGCCGGAGGCTATTCGCCGGCGTCCCCTGTCGATGCGAACCTCGTCAATCCGTGGGGCATGGACCACGCGCCGCTCGGTCCATGGGTGGTGGCCGACGCCGGATTCCCGACAGGGAGTCCGGGGCCGACCTCGATGGTGACCAGCTACAACGGCGATGGCGTGAAAACGGCTCTCACCTTCCTCTCGCCCCAGAATGGCGCGGGCGGGTCCGCCGGCCTCACCGGCCTCGCCTATAACGGCGGCACGGGGTTCGATCTTCCCTCGGGCGGCCCCGCCACCTACCTGTTTTCCAATCTGGACGGATCGATTTCCGGTTGGAATTCGGCGCAGACGGCCGCGGTTCAGGTCGTCCCGGGCCGGGCCGGCGGCAACAAGGCGAAGTATTCGGGAATGGATTTGGGGGCGTTTGGCGGCCAAACCTATCTCTATGCGGCGAACCACTTCAATGGCAAGATCGATGTCTTCGACGAGAGCTTCGCGCCGGTCTCATTCGGCGCGAACGCCTTCGTCGATCCCCTCGAAAACCCCAAGGGGCTGCTCGCGTACAACGTCGAGAGCATCGGCGGCGACGTTTGGGTGACCTACGCCGCCGCGTCCGCGGCGACGGCCCCGCTCGGCTCCGGCTTCGTCGACCAGTTCACGGCCGACGGGCAGTTCATCCGCCGCTTCGCGGCCGGCGGAGACCTCGCCTCTCCCTGGGCCGTGACGCTCGCGCCGAGCCACTTCGGCGCCTACAGCGGAGACGTGCTGATCGGCAACTTCACGCACCGGAGCTATGGCTATATCAGCGCCTATCGGGAATCCGACGGCGCGTTCGAGGGGCTGCTGAGCGCGAACGGCGCGCCCATCGCCATCGATGGTCTGTGGGAGCTGGCCTTTGGCGGCGGCGGCGACTCGGGACCGACGAACGCGCTCTACTTCACGGCGGGAATCGACAAGGAGAGTCACGGCCTTTTCGGGATGATCGGCTCGGTCCCCGAGCCGGCGACCTGGGCGCTGATGCTCGTGGGCGTCGCCGCGATGGGGGCCCAGCTCCGGTCGGCGCGCCGACGCGCGATTGCGTTGGACTGAGGCGAAAACCCGGGCGCCTGCGGCAAGACCGGGCCCGACGAGGCCCGGTCTCCGCGCGTGATGCCCGGTCTGTGCGCGTGATGATCGCCCTTGTCCGATTCACATGTGCCGAAAGAGATGGCGGTGCGCTTCGCTGACCGAAAGGCGCTCCGGTCGATCCTTCAGTTTGAGGACCATTCCCCGGGCGAAGTTGCCGCCAACCGAGCTGATCGCGGCGACATTCACGATGGTGGAGCGATGAATCTGCCAGAATTGGCTGGGATCGAGCTCGGCGACGAGATCCTTGATGGGTCGACGGATGATGAATTCCCGATCGGCGGTAGCGACTGTCGTGTACTTCGTATCCGCGCGGAAGTAGCAAACGTCGGAGACCATGATCAGCTTCACGTCGACGCCGGCCGAAGCCTTGATCCAGGTCAGGTACGGCCG
>JBDTKQ010000187.1:0-3618 GCA_039935235.1 Caulobacteraceae bacterium | reverse complement strand
CGCCGGGTCCCATCTTTGGCTTCATGACCCCCGCCCTGGCGCTCGCATTCCACGTCTGGGACGCCCTCACATCGCCGAAATGCCGCCGTCGAGCTTGAGTTCGGCGCCGGTCATGAACTTGCTCTCGTCGCTGGCCAGATAGAGCACGGCGTTGGCGATGTCGGCGGGTTCGCCGATGTGGCCGAGGGGGACCTGCCGGCCGAGCTTGGCCTCCGCCTCCGCCTTGCCGAACCTCTGGCGGAGGGGATCGAGGATGGGGGTGTCGATGAAGGTCGGGTGGATGGAATTCGAGCGCACGTCCAGGCCCTGTTTGGCGCAGTGGAGGGCGATCCCCTTGGACAGCAGCCATACCGCGGCTTTCGAGGCGTTGTAGGCCGGGGTGTTGTGCCCGGCGATCAGCCCGGCGATGGACGAGATGTTGACGATCGATCCAGGCTGATTGTCGCGCAGGTATTTCAGGGCGTGCTTGGTCCCGAGGAAGACCGAATCGACATTGACGCTCATCACCGCCTTCCAGTCGTCGAGCGACAGATGCTCGATATCCCCGCCGCGGGAGATGCCGGCGTTGTTGACCAGCACCGAGAGGCCGCCCATCGCCGCGTCCGCCTCCTCGAGGGCGAAGGTCCATTGCGCCTCGTCGGTGACGTCGAGGGGAAAGGCGAAGGCGGTTCCGGCGCCCCACGCCGCGTCGATCCCGGCGGCGGCGGCCTTGGCTCCCTCGAGATTGATGTCGGCCAGCGCGACGCTCGCCCCCTCCTCGGCGAGGCGCTGGGCCGCGGCGGCGCCGAGACCCTGGGCCGCGCCGGTGACGAAGGCCTTTTTGCCGGCGACCCGCGCGCCGCGAACGCTGTTCATCCCGCTTCTCCTATCCACGCGTTCATGACCTTGGCCAGGGCGATATCGAGGTCGGTGACCCCCTTGGCGTCGTGGGTGGTCAAGACGACCTCCACCTTGTTGTAGACGTTGAACCATTCGGGATGATGATCCAGTTTTTCGGCGGCGAGGGCCACGCGGGTCATCCAGCCGAAGGCGGCGTTGAAGTCCTCGAAGCGGAAGGTCCTGGCGATGGCGTCGCGGCCCGCCACCGCGCTCCAGCCGGGGAGCTCGGCGAGGGCGGCGGCGGCGCCGATCTTCACGGGGCGGGTCACGAGGCTTCGGCCATGGCGGGGACGGCGATCCCGGTCAGGCGTTCGAGGTCGGCGAGCGCCTGATCCTCGCTGACCACCTTGATCGCCTTCATGCCCAGCGCGGCGGCCGGTTTGCAATTGACCCCGAGGTCGTCGAGATAAACGCAGGCCGCCGCCGGCACTACCAAGGCGTCGCACATCATCTGGTAGATGCGCGGATCGGGCTTGCGCACACCGGCCTTCGAGCTTTCGATGACCGCGTCGAAGAGGGCCATGATTTCCGCCGCGCGCGCCGCCCCCTCGCGGCCGGCCGCCATGCCCGGCCCGTGACCCTGGGCCATGTTGTTGGTGATGCAGCCGACCTTGACCCGCGCCTTGCACGCCTTCAGCGCTGCGACCATCCGCGGGCGCACCGCGCCGGAGAGGAGCGGGAGCACGTCCGCCCCGCCCACCGGATGGCCAAGGGCCGTGGATTCTTCCAGAAACGCGCGGTGAAAGCCGGCGGCGTCGATCCGCGCCCGCTCGAAACGAGCCCAGGCGTTGGCGTCCGGGTTGGTCGCATTGACCTTGCGAATGAAATCGCGCGGCAGGCCGGCGGCCGCCTCGTAGCGGTTGAACGCCTCGAACGGCGAGGTGGTGAACACCCCTCCGAAATCCCAGATCACCGCCTCGATGGCCACGCCTTCGCTCCCTCGATCCTTGCCGTCCGGATGAGTAGGAGGGCCACGCCGAGGGTGCAAGGGCGGGGGCGCGGCGCCCCGCGCGGAACCACCCGCCCGGGACGGCGGTTTACCGACCGACGATCGCCAAGCGGAGCGGTGCATGAGCGGCCACGCCGAGGAGCGTCCGACGTGACCGGGATCCACTATCATGTGATCGAGCACGACGGCGGCTGGGCCTACAAGACGGGCGACGTCTTTTCCGAAACCTTCCGAAGCCATGGGGAAGCCCTCGCGGCGGCCCGGCGCGCGGCGGCCGAGCAGGCGGTCCCGGGCGAAACGCGGGCCATCCAGTATCAGGACGCCTCGGGCCGGTGGCGCACGGAGCTCGCCCGCGGGGACGACCGGCCGGTCGCCGAGGTCGACGATTAGGCCGCAATAGGACCGCGGGCGGCCTCGTCCGACATGGGCCGCGCCCCGCGCAAGAGCGTTGAGCCGGCCGGCGCGGCGCCCTAAAGCGGCTGGCGCGCGGCGAACAGGCGTTTGGATCGCTCGCGCGTGCGTGGCGAAGGCTTTTTGAAACAACGCATGCACAGAGTGCCCGCCGTCATCGTGCTCGCCATCGTCTGCGCCCTGACGGCGAGTGCGTGTGGCGCGCGAAAGCCACCGCCCGCCGCCCCCGGGGCGCCCAGCGTGACGGTGGCGACACCGCTCGCCATGCGCGTGGTCGATTGGGACGATTTCCTCGGCCGGTTCGTCGCGGTGGACTCGGTGGACGTCCGTCCGCGGGTGACCGGCTACCTCGAGAGCGTCGGCTTTCGCGACGGCGAGTTTGTCCGCAAGGGACAGGTGCTCTTCATGATCGATCCGCGCCCCTATCGGGCGACCCTCGACCTGGCGACGGCGCAGGGGGCTCGCGCGCGGGCGGCCCTGATCAACGCCGCGGCGCAACTCGCCCGCGGGGGAACGCTGCTCGCCGCCCATGCCATCAGCCAGCAAGCCTACGATCTGCTCCTCGCCACCCAGCGGCAGGCCGCCGCCGACGTCCTTTCCGCCCAGGCGAGCGTGCGCGGCGCCGCCCTCAACCTCGCCTTCACCCGCGTGACGGCGCCGATGGCGGGGCGCATCTCCGACCGGAGGATCGCGCCGGGAAACCTGGTGACCGCCGACACCACCGTCCTGACCAATATCGTCAATCTCGACCCCATACGCTTCGCTTTCACCGGCTCGGAGGCGCTGTATCTGAAATACGAGCGGGAGAACGCGGCCGGGACGCGGACCTCCTCGCGCCTGACCGCCAATCCGGTGGAAATCCGCCTTCAGGACGAACCGACCTGGCGCTGGAAAGGGCGGATGGAGTTCGTCGACAACGCCCTGGATACGGCCTCGGGAACCATTCGCGGACGGGCGGTCGTGGCCAATCCCGATCACTTCCTCACACCGGGGATGTTCGGCCATCTGCGGCTGTTGGGCTCGGGTTCCTATCCGGCGTTGCTCGTTCCCGACCGGGCGGTGATCACCGATCAGGAACGGCAGGTGGTCTATGTCGTCGGGGCCGACGGGATCGCCCGCATGCGCCCGGTGCAGCTCGGTCCGGTCACCCAGGGGCTGCGGGTCATCCGTTCGGGTCTCGCCGCCGGCGACCTTGTGGTCATCGACGGGGTCCAGCTGGCGCAGTCCGGCCACAAGGTCAAGGCGCGCAGGGGGCGGATCGTCGCGGTGGCCGCGACGCCGCCCGGAAATGTGGACGCCGCCCCGCCCTCATCCTCGGCCGAACCGGCCGGGACCTTTCGCTGAGCGCCGGTGCGCCTGTCCCACTTCTTCATCGAGCG
>JBDTKQ010000186.1:0-4600 GCA_039935235.1 Caulobacteraceae bacterium | reverse complement strand
GTCGAGGAGAGCGAGGCGGAGGACCACGACGATCTGGAAATCCCGTCCTTCCTGCGTAGTCTGGCGAACTGAGGCCTCGCCGCGTCTCGCGGCCGGTCGTCGCCCGCGAGCGGTCGTCGAAGCGCGGGTGGAACATTCGCCTAATCAAATCATTAGAGGGAAACACAGGGAAACAGCTGTTGTTTTGCCGAGGGTCGATGGCGCCTCTAGAGCCATCCTCGGGGGACGAAGCGCGGTGGCCGCGCTAACCGGAGATCTCCGCTTGTCGCCCTTCATGCAGCACACCTTGGCCGGGTCCGTCCGTTTTTCGGGAACCGGCATTCACAGCGGGACGTCGGTGAGCGTCGCGGTCCATCCCGCGGCGGCGGGCGCGGGCATCGTTTTCCATCGCACCGACCGCCGGGGATGCGACGGCCGTATCCCGGCCTTGGCCGCGAGGGTGTGCGAGACGCGTCTGGGGACCACCATCGGCAACGACGCCGGGGTCACCGTGTCCACCATCGAGCATCTGATGGCGGCCTTCGCCGGCCTCGACATCGACAACGCCACGGTCGAGATCGACGGTCCGGAGACCCCGATCATGGACGGCTCGTCCGAACCCTTCGTGGCCCTGCTCGACGGTGTCGGTCGCGAGCGGCAGGAGGCCAGGCGCCGCTACATCGAGGTCTTGCGCCCCATCGAGGTCGAGGAGGGCGGGGCGGGCGTCCGCCTCACTCCCGCCGACGGTTTCGAGCTTGCCCTGGACATCGCCTTCGACAGCCCGGCGATCGGCCGTCAGAGCCTCGACCTGGCGCTCGACGAGGCCGCCTTTCGCCGCGAGCTGGCCCCCTCGCGCACCTTCGGATTTCTGGAGGACGTCGAGTCGTTGCGCGCCGCCGGCCTCGCCCGCGGCGGCAGCCTCGACAATGTCGTGGTCATCGACCGGGACACCGTGGTCAATCCCGGAGGTCTGCGCTGCGTCGACGAATTCGTCCGCCACAAGGCCCTCGACGCCCTGGGCGACCTTTACCTTTTGGGCGCTCCGCTCGTCGGTCGGTTCGAGGGGAACTGTTCGGGCCATCGCCTCAACAACGCGCTCGCCCTGGCGCTCCTTGCCGCCGGCGATGCGTGGCGGTGGACCTCGGCGCGCCAGCCGCTCGCCAAGGCGGTGTGATCGACGCCATCCATCGCTGGCGACGGCGGGGCGGCTGGTGTAAAGGCGGGTCGCTGGCGCGGGGCGCGCTCTGACGCTTTAGGTGATCGCTGGTGTTGTCGAAAAATCGGGTACCCGCCGCTCTTGGCCTGGCTCTGGTCGCCGCCGTCTCGGTGGCCGGATGTTCACTGGTCAAGAAGAAACCGCCCACCCTCGCCTATGAGGAGCGCCCGGTCGAGCTGCTGTTTTCCGTCGGCGCCGAAAACCTCGATCGCCATCAGTGGAACGATGCGGTGAACTACTTTCGCGAAGTGGAGCGACAACACCCCTATTCCGAATGGTCGCGGCGGGCAATTCTGATGACGGCCTACGCCCACTACGAAGCAAACAACTACGCCGAGGCCATCGCCGATGCCGACCGTTTCATAGCTCTTTACCCGGGAAACGCCTCCACGCCCTATGCCTACTACATCAAGGCCGTCTGTTACTTCGAGCAAATCGTCGACGTCGGTCGCGACCAGGCCTACACCGAAAACGCCATGGCGAGCTTGGGCGACGTGGTCAAACGCTATCCCGGCACTGAATACGCCCGCGACGCCAGCGTTAAACTCGACATGGTCCGCGATCAACTTGCCGGCAAGGAAATGACCATCGGCCGTTACTATCTCCGCGCCGGAGATCCGATCGCCGCGGTCGGCCGGTTCCGCAATGTCGTCGATCGCTACCAGACCACCTCGCACATTCCCGAAGCGCTCTACCGACTGGTCGAGGCCGATCTGACCATGGGACTGACCAGCGAGGCGGTCAGAGTCGGGGCCGTGCTCGGCTACAACTATCCGGGAGACGCCTGGTATCGCGACGCCTATCGCCTGCTGACCTCCAAGGGCCTGCGCCCCGCCGCCGCCCCCGGCACGGCGCCCGATCTGCCGCGGCTGTTGCCGTTCGGCAAGCGCAAGGGCGGCGCATTCGCTCCTCCGGCGGTTTCCGTGGCTAATGCGGGGGACGCACGGACAGCGGCCGCGGCGCCGTCGCCGACGCCGGCCGGCAAGTCCGCGAAGAAGACCGACGTGGTTCACGGCCTGCTTGGGCTTTGATCGCGGGGGATTCTCCTCCATTCTCCGGCCATGCTGATCGGCTTGGGCATCCGCGATGTCGTGCTCATCGAGAGCCTCGACCTGTCGTTCGGCGTCGGTCTGACGGTTCTCACCGGGGAAACGGGCGCCGGCAAGTCGATCCTGCTGGACGCGCTGGGCCTCGCCGTCGGAGCCAGGGCCGACCCCGCCCTCGTGCGCCGCGGCGCGAGCGGAGCGATAGCCACCGCCATCTTCGAACTGGCGGCGGACCACCCGGTATGGGCGTGGCTCGGGGAGAAAGCCCTGCCCTTCGCGGCGGGCGAGGACCTGGTGCTCCGACGGTCCCTGACGGCCGATGGCCGATCTCGCGCCTTCGTCAACGACCAGCCGGTAAGCGTAAGCGTCTTGCGGGAGTTGGGATCGATGGTGATGGAGGTTCACGGGCAGCATGAGACCGTCGGTCTGCTCGACGCCCGGACGCACCGATCTCTCCTCGATGGGTTCGGCGGCCTGGACCAGGAACGCGCGGCGTGCGCGAGCGCCTGGGGGGACTGGAGAACGGCCCGCGCCGCGGCGGCCGCGCTCGAAGAGGATCGTCGAAGGGCGGCCGAAGAGACCGAAACCCTGGCCATGCAACTGGCCGAACTCGATCGGCTGTGCCCACGTGAAGGCGAGGAGGGGGCGCTCGGGGAGGAACGGGCTCTTCTCGGCGCTTCGGAGAAGATATTGGCCGACATCGGCGCGGCGCGCGACGGTCTCGCGGGTGAGGGGCTGGTTGGTCGCCTGGCTCAGGCGTACCGCGCCCTGGACCGGGCGCGGCAGCGGATTGTCCAAGCGGGCGTGACGCCGGATGGCGCTGTCGCGCGGCTGATCGAGGCGGCGGCCGAAGCGACTGATCGCGCGCTGATCGAGACGGGGGAAGCGACGGCGGCGGTGGATGCGGCGGCGGCGGCGTTCGAGTTCGAGCCCGATCGGCTCGAGAGGGTCGAGGAGCGGCTGTTCGCCGTCCGCGCCCTTGCCCGCAAACTGGAAACGGCGCCGGACGATCTGCCGGCCTTCCGGGTCCGGACGGCCGCGCGACTCTCGGCGCGAGGGGACGCCGATCAGGCCTTGGCGCAGGCGCATGCCGCCGCGGTCGCCGCGGGAGCGGCGTTCCGGGACAAGGCCGCGGCGCTCACGGCGGCGCGACGCAGCGCGGGCGAGCGGCTCGCGGCGGCGGTTCGTGGCGAGCTCGCGCCGCTGAAAATGGACAAGGCCAGGTTCCGGGTCGTCGTGGAGGACCTTGGAGACGACCGGGCCGGCGGCTCGGGCTCCGACCGCGTGGCGTTCGAGGTGGCGACCCTCCCCGGGGCGCCCTTCGCATCGCTGGCGGCGATCGCGTCAGGCGGCGAACTCGCCCGGTTCGCCCTGGCCCTCAAGGCCTCACTGGTCTCGCGGGGCGGGGGCGACCAGCCGCTGATGATCTTCGACGAGGTGGACCATGGCGTGGGCGGCGCCGTCGCGGACGCCGTCGGCCTGCGCCTGAAGCGTCTGGCGGCGGGGGGCGCTCAGGTTCTCGCCGTGACCCACAGTCCGCAAGTCGCCGCCCGCGCCGATGCCCAGTGGCAGGTGCGCAAGATCGGCGCCGGCGCCGGCGTGCGGACTTCGGTGACCGCCCTCGGTCCGGTGGCCCGGGAAGAGGAAATCGCCCGGATGCTTTCGGGCGCGACGGTGACCGACGCGGCTCGCGCCGCCGCGCGGGCGCTGATCCATGCCTGAGCCGGCGCCGGCCGCCGGGCTTTCGGAGACGCAGGCCGCCGAGGAGCTGACCCGTCTCGCCGACGAAATCGCCGCCCACGATCTGCGGTATTTCCGCGACGAGGCGCCGACGATTTCAGATGGCGAGTACGACGCGCTCAAACGACGCAATACGCGGATCGAGTCGCGCTTCCCCCACCTGACCCGCGAGAACTCTCCCTCTCTGAAGGTGGGCGCGACGCGGGCGGCGGCGTTCTCGCCGGTCGCTCACGGCGTCCCGATGCTGTCGCTGGACAACGCCTTCACCAACCAGGAGGCCACGGAGTTCGACGCCCGGGTGCGGCGTTTCCTGCGGCTCGACGGCGAGGCGATCGCCTACACCGCCGAACCCAAGATCGATGGTCTCTCCGCCTCGCTTCGCTACGAGGACGGTGTCTTCGTCCAGGGGGCCACGCGCGGCGACGGCCGCGTGGGCGAGGACGTGACCGCCAATTTGCGGACGATGGCCGACATACCCCGCAATCTCGCCGCCGCCGGCTGGCCATCGCGGATCGAAATTCGCGGGGAGGTCTATCTCGGGCACGAAGAGTTCGCCGCTCTCAATGACGCCGGCGCCGCTTCGGGAGGGCGAACCTACGCCAATCCGCGCAACGCCGCC
>JBDTKQ010000185.1:0-20905 GCA_039935235.1 Caulobacteraceae bacterium | reverse complement strand
TCCAGAGCAAATTATCACCGTTCAGATGATTCCATCTGAACGGGGTTTGCTCTAGAGGCGGAGCCTCAGCTCCCCGCCATATAGGCCGGCATCCATCCCTCGTTGGCCGTCCGAAGCAGCGAAAGCGGAATCGCGAATAGCCCGGTGGAGGCGAAGGCGGCGCCCCCGGCGGTTCCGACCGGGACGAGGTTCACGCCGGCGGCGAGGGCGGCCGCGATCGCCGCTTCGGGGGCTGCGGTGGCGATCAGGTATCGGCCCTGATCCTCACCGAACAGGAAGGGGTGGGCGTGAGCGCCGCCGGTGGCGTCCAGGGTGATCCCGACATCCGAGGCGAGGGCCATTTCGGCGGCGGCGACGATCAGGCCGCCGTCGGAAAGGTCGTGCACCGTGCGCACGCCGCCCTTCACGATAAGGTCACGGACGAAGTCGCCGATCCGGCGCTCGGCGGCGAGGTCGACCGGCGGCGGGGCCCCTTCCTCGCGGCCGAGGCATTCGCGCAGATAGAGGCTCTGGCCGAGCTCGCCATGGCTGACGCCGGCGACAAGGAGGGTGTCACCCGCTCTCATCGAGGAATAATCCGCGCGAACCCGATAGTCGGCGATCAGTCCCACGGCGCCGACTGTTGGAGTGGGCGGAATGGCGACGCCGTCGGTCTCGTTGTAGAGGCTGACGTTACCGCTCACGACCGGAAAATCGAGGGTCCTGCAGGCCTCCGCCATGCCCTCGATGGCGCGGACGATCTGGCCCATGATTTGCGGACGCTCGGGGTTGCCGAAATTGAGGTTGTCGGTGATCGCCAACGGCTCGGCGCCCACGGCGGTGAGGTTGCGCCACGCCTCGGCCACCGCCTGCTTGCCGCCCTCGAACGGGTCGGCGAGAACATACCGGGGGGTGCAGTCGCTGGTGACCGCCAGCGCCTTCCCGCCACCGTGGACTCGCACCACCCCGGCGTCGGCCCCGGTGGCCGAATCACAGAGGGTATCGGCCATGACGTGGCGATCGTACTGCTCCCAGATCCACCGCTTGGAGGCGATGTCGGGCGCGGCCATCACGGTGAGCACCGCCGCCTCCCAGTCCGTCGGCGGCGGGATCGAGGCGGGGTCGAGCCGGGCTTGAAGGTCGGGCGCCGTCCACGGGCGGTCGTAGAGGGGCGCGTCGTCGGTCAGGGGCGCGAGGGGCAGGTCGCAGACAACCTCGCCGCGGTGGCGAAGTACGATCCGCCCGGTGTTCGTCGTCCGTCCTATGGTCGCCGCGTCGAGGCCCCACTTGGCGAAAATCCGTACGCCGTCGCCCTCGCGTCCGGGCTTGAGGATGGCTAGCATTCGCTCCTGGCTCTCCGACAGCATCATCTCATAGGCGCTCATGCCGTCTTCGCGCTGCGGTACGCGGTCGAGATCGAGCTCGACGCCGACTCCGCCCTTGCCGGCCATCTCCACACAGGAGGACGTCAGGCCGGCCGCGCCCATGTCCTGGATTGCCGCCACCGCGCCGGAAGCCATCAGCTCGAGGGTCGCCTCGATGAGGAGTTTTTCGGCGAACGGGTCGCCCACCTGAACCGTGGGTCGCCGCTCCTCGGAGGCCGAATCGAACTCGGCCGAGGCCATGGTCGCGCCGTGGATGCCGTCACGTCCCGTCTTCGAGCCGAAATAGACCACCGGGAGGTCGGGTCCGGGGGCGGCGGAAAGGAAGATCTTGTCGGCGTCGGCGAGACCCACGCACATGGCGTTGACCAGATTGTTGCCGTCATATCCGCGGTGGAAATTGGTCTCGCCGCCCAGGGTGGGCACGCCGACGCAATTGCCGTAGCCGCCGATCCCGGCCACCACCCCGGCCACCAGCCGCCGGGTTTTGGGGTGCGCAGGATCGCCGAATCGCAAGGCGTTGAACAGGGCGATCGGCCGCGCGCCCATGGTGAAGACATCGCGCATGATGCCACCCACGCCCGTCGCCGCGCCTTGGTAAGGCTCGATGAACGAGGGGTGGTTGTGGGATTCCATCTTGAACACCGCCGCTTGGCCGTCGCCGATATCGACCACGCCGGCGTTCTCGCCGGGGCCCTGAATGACCCGCGGCCCAGTGGTGGGAAATTTCGCGAGGTGGCGGCGGGACGACTTGTAGGAGCAGTGCTCGGACCACATCACCGAGAAGAGGGCGAGCTCGAGATGGTTCGGCTCGCGGTTCAGCCGTCGCACGATCACCCGGTATTCCTCGGCCGCGAGCCCGAACTCGAGGGCGGCTTTGGGAACGGTGAGAAGCGGTGTCGCGGTCATCGTGCCGCTTCTAGCGATCCGGCGTCCTCGGCGCCATGCCGGCCGCGTGGGAAGGGACTTTGAGAAAATCCGCGGCGCCGAGCGACATTTTTTGCTTGCGATCAATCTTAACGATGTTATCTTAGCAATGCTAAGTTCCGTCCCGGAGCCGATTCAATTGAGGTCCAAGGCGCCGGGCGGGACGAATGACCGATCCAGTTCCCACGTGTACCCTCGTCTCTCCAAAACCCGCGAAAGGGTCTCCCATGAAACATCAGTTCGCCACGGCCTGCGCCGCCCTCAGCCTCGCCTTCGCCGGCTCCGCCTTCGCCGACGGCCGCGTCACCGCCACCCTCGAGACGCCCCAACCGGCGCCCGCCAAGTTCATCGCCGCCCACGCGGTGTGGAACTGCGTCGGAGCGGCGTGCGTCGCGGCCATAGCGCCGGACAACGCCGGCAGCCTCGACGGTTGTCGTGACATGGCCAAGAAGGTTGGCCGCCTGTCCGCCTACGGCGAGTTCAAGCCGCTGGACAGCAAGGCGCTGGCCAAGTGCAACCTCGCGGCCAGTGGCCCGGCGACCTCGGCCACAGCCTCGCGCTAGGATCGCGTAAAATCTGGTAGAGGAAGGGCGGTCCTCGCGGGCCGCCCTTTTCTTCGCGCGACGGACTTCAAGGCGATGTCGGCGCCCTGTCGGGAAGCGCGGTCTGCCAACTCATCGGCGGGGTGAACTACAGATTTTGAGTTGCCCCTCGCGGCCGGTCGCGAACTTCGCCGTCACGCCCCGCCGAGCACGCTCTGAAACAGCGGCGCGCCGCCGGTGCGGCCAAGATCGTCCTCGAAGGCGCGGTCGGGATGGGGCATGACGCCGAGCACGTTTCCCGCCCCGCCGACGATCCCGGCGATGGACCGGGCCGAGCCGTTGGGATTGTCCCGATAGCGGAAGACGACGCGGTCCTCCCCCTCGAGCCGGTCGAGGGTTTCGTCGTCGGCGAAGAAGTTTCCCTCGCCGTTGCCCACGGTCATCACCGCCTCGCGCCGATCTCCATAGGCCGCGGTGAACCTTGTTTTCGGATTCGTGACCTCAAGGGTCACCGCCTTGCAGACATATTTGAGATCGGCATTGCGCAGAAGCGCGCCCGGAAGCATTCCCGCCTCGCACAGCACTTGGAACCCATTGCAGATTCCCGCGACGGCGACGCCGCGCGTCGCCGCGGCGCGCACAGGGGCCATCACCGGTGAGAGCGCGGCCATCGCCCCGGCGCGCAGATAGTCGCCATAGGCAAATCCTCCCGGAAGGACGATCAGATCGAGGCCGTCTGGAAGGGCGGTCTCACCGTGCCAGACCATGGCGACGCTCGCACCGGTGGAGCGCTCGATGGCGACCTTGCAATCGCGGTCGCAGTTGGAGCCGGGAAAGACGATCACCGCCGCCTTCATGGAGCGACGTCCACGCGGTAGCCTTCGATCACCGGGTTGGCGAGCAGGCGCTCGCACATGGCGGCGGCCTCGCTTTTCGCGGCCGCCGGATCGGCGGCGTCGATCACGAACTCGATCACCCGGCCGACGCGGACCTCGCGCACCCCCGGCCAGCCGAGGCCGTGGAGCGCGTTTTCCACCGCCTTGCCCTGCACGTCCAGGACGCCGGGCTTGAGGAAGACGTGGACCGTCGCCTTCATCGCCGCTTCACGCCATGCCGCCCTGGATCACCGTGGGCATCTCCTTCATCACTCCGAGGCGCCTCGCGACCTCGGTGTAGCTTTCGATGACATTGCCCAGATCGCGGCGGAAACGGTCCTTGTCCAGCTTTTCGTTGGTCGTCGAATCCCACAGCCGGCAACTGTCGGGACTGATCTCGTCGGCGAGGATCAGGCGCGAAAAATCGTTCTCCCAAACCCGGCCGTATTCGATCTTGAAATCCACCAGAGTGATTCCGACCGCGCCGAACAGGCCGGTGAGAAAGTCGTTGATCCGCAGGGTGCTGGCCATCATGTCGTCGATCTCCTGGGTCTGGGCCCAGTTGAAGGCGGTGATATGCTCCTCGGCGACCATGGGATCGCCGAGCTTGTCGTCTTTCAGATAGAACTCGATGATCGAACGGGGGAGCGCCTCGCCCTCCGGCAGTCCCAGCCGCTTGGAGAGGGAGCCGGCGGCGATGTTGCGGCAAACCACCTCGAGAGGGATGATCTCGACTTCCTTGATCAACTGTTCGCGCAGGTTGAGCCGTTTGATGAAGTGATTCTGCACGCCGATGGTGTTCAGCCGCGTCATCACATACTCGCTGATGCGGTTGTTGATCACGCCCTTGCCCTCGAGCACGGCCTTCTTGGTCCCGTCGAAGGCGGTGGCGTCGTCCTTGAAATATTGGATCAGGGTGCCGGGCTCTGGACCCTCATAGAGAATCTTGGCCTTCCCCTCGTAAATCTTCTTGCGGCGGGTCATTCGGGCAAAGCCTTTTTCCGGTCAGGCGCGGGTCGCGAAACAAAAGCGCGCGCGGACATCTTGAGCCGCGCGCGGTGTTCGGGAACCCGAGGGGGCGCGTCCGACGTCATCAGGGCGCGAAAGACCCTAGCCGAAGACGCACCTTCAGGCAAACGCGACTTGCCCGCCGCCGCCGCCGGGCTGTAGCTGTGAAAACAGGCGCGGGGACGGGCGACGCGGCGATGAGCGAGACGCAGGACGGGCCGGGGAAATACCCTCGCATGGGCGCGGGCCGCACCCGTTTTCGCGGTCTGCCGCGCGACGGTTGGCGCGACGCCTATCACGTGCTCCTGACCATGCCTCTGCCGGCTTTCTTCGCGACCATGGGCGCCGCGTTCCTCGCGATCAATGCCCTGTTCGGCCTTTTGTATCTGGCGGATCCCGGTGGCGTCGCCGGCGCCAGGCCGGGGGCATTCGCCGATGCATTCTTCTTTTCCGTGCAGACCCTGGGAACCATCGGCTACGGCGCCCTCGCGCCGAAGAGCCTCTATGTGAATCTGCTGGTTACCGTGGAAACCTTCGTTGGCTTGTTCAATCTGGCGATCGCCACCGGCCTGCTTTTCGCCCGCATCTCGCGGCCCACGGCGCGGATCATGTTTTCCGACAACGCGGTGATCGCCCTGCTCGACGGCGAACCGACCCTGATGTTCCGCGCCGCCAACCGCCGGCGAAATCTGGTGGTGGAGGCGGAGGTGACGGTCTCTCTGCTGCATGACGTCGTCTCCGCCGAGGGGCTGATGCTGCGGCGCTTCGACGAATTGGCCATGATCCGCGCCCGTACCCCGCTCTTTCTCCTCACCTGGCAGGTGATGCACAAGATCGACGCCGCCAGTCCCCTGCATGGCGAAACCACCGACAGCCTTCGGGCAAAAAACGCCGAACTGGTGGTGGTGATGAAGGGGCTGGACGAGACCTTCGCCTCCACGATCCACGCCCGAACCTCCTATCTGCCGGAAGAAATCCGCTGGGGACGCCGATTCGCCGACATGTTCGCCTTCAACGAGAGCGGCGAGCGGATCGTCGACTTCGCGCGGTTCCACGACCTTGTGTGAGTTCGCACGCCCGGGGCGATTGCCGCGCCCGGCGCCGCGGGATATTCAGTCGCCCATGGACATGGGCTGTCAGGAACCTCGATGAGTAGCGTTGACGATCGCGAGAAGGGCTTCGAACGCAAGTTCGCCATCGATCAGGAGCAGGAGTTCCGGGCCACGGCCCGGCGCAACCGCATGCTCGGCGAATGGGCCGCCGCCCTGATGGGCCTGGAAAATGTCGACGATTACGCCCGCGCGGTGGTCAAATCTGATTTCGAGCAGCCCGGCGACGCCGACGTGCTGCGCAAGGTCACCGGCGACCTCACGAGTTCCGGCGTTGTCGTCCGCGAGGGCGAGATCCGCGCCAAGATGGACGAATTCCTCGCCATCGCCCGGGGCCAGATCCAGGCGGGAACGTAGGGCTCGCTAAGGGCCGGCTCCCACGAGCTTGCCCACGGCGAAGGTGATGGCCATCGCCAAGGCGCCCCATGCCATCACCCGCACGGTCGCCTTGGCCATCGGGGCGCCGCCGGTGCGGGCGCCCAGCGCTCCCAAAACAGCGAGGAAGATCAGCGAGGCGGTGGGTAGGGCGGCGAGCAGGGTTCCCGCGGGGGCGAGGATCACGATCAGGAGGGGAATCGCCGAGCCCACGGCGAAGGACGCCGCCGAGGCGAGAGCCGCCTGGATCGGACGCGCCGCGAGGGCCTCGGTGATGCCCAGCTCATCGCGGGCGTGGGCGCCCAAGGCATCGTGGGCCGAAAGCTGGTCGGCGACCTTTGTCGCGAGGTCGCGGTCGAGGCCGCGCGTGACATAGATCGCCGCCAGTTCGTGGCGCTCGGCTTCGGGGTCGTCGCTCAATTCGCGCCGTTCGCGATCGAGGTCCGCCCCTTCCGAATCGGCTTGGGAGCTGACCGAGACATATTCGCCGGCGGCCATCGACATCGCCCCGGCGACGAGGCTCGCGACGCCGGTGAGGATCAGGGTGTGCCGGTCGGCGCCGGCGGCGGCGACGCCGAGGATCAGGCTGCCGGTGGACAGGATGCCGTCGTTGGCCCCGAGGACCGCGGCCCGGAGCCAGCCGGTGCGGTCGACGAAATGCCGTTCGTGGCGTCGCCTCACGCGGCCTTGGTCGGCGTCGCGGCCGCCACCGCCGCGTCGCCGAAGACCCGGGCGAAGATGGTATCGACGTGCTTGAAATGCCAGGCGGGATCGAACGCGTCGGCAAGCTCCGCATCGGTGAGGCGGCCGCGCACGGCGGGGTCGGCCTTCAGCAGGCCGAGGAAGGCGCCTTCGCCGCGCCACACCTTCATCGCCGCCGCCTGAACCGCGCCATAGGCCTCCTCCCGCGCCATGCCCTTTTGGGTAAGGGCGAGGAGCACGCGCTGGGAATGGACGAGGCCGCCGAGGCGATCCAGATTGCGGCGCATGTTTTCCGGATACACCACCAGCCTCTCCATCAGGGAGGCAAGGCGGCGAAGGGCGAAGTCGAGGTGGACCGTGGCGTCCGGGGCGATCCCCCGCTCCACCGACGAATGGCTGATATCGCGCTCGTGCCACAGGGCGACGTTTTCCAGCGCCGGGATCACCGCGGCGCGCACGAGGCGGGCGAGGCCGGTGAGGTTCTCGGTGAGGATCGGGTTGCGCTTGTGGGGCATGGCCGAGGATCCCTTTTGCCCGGGGTCGAACGGCTCCTCCACTTCCAGAACCTCGGTGCGCTGGAGATGGCGGATCTCCACCGCCAGACGCTCGACCGAGGAGGCGACCACCGCCAAAGCCGCGAAAAAGGCGGCGTGCCGGTCGCGCGGAATAACCTGGCTGGAAACCGGTTCCGGACGAAGGCCGAGCTTTTGGGCGACGTGAGCCTCCACGCGCGGATCGACGCTGGCGAAGGTGCCGACGGGTCCCGAAATGGCGCAGGTGGCGACCTCGAACCTGGCCATCGCCAGCCGCTCGCGGGCGCGGACGAATTCGGCGTAGTGGCCGGCGAGCTTGAGGCCGAAGGTGGTGGGCTCGGCATGAATGCCATGGCTGCGGCCGACGCACGGCGTTTGCCGGTGCTCGATGGCCCGGCGTTTGAGGGCGGCGAGGACCAACTCCACGTCCTCGAGAAGGAGGTCGGCGGCTCGGGTAAGCTGAACGGCCAGCGCGGTGTCGTTGACGTCCGATGAGGTCATCCCCTGGTGGAGGAATCGCGCTTCGGGCCCGACGATCTCCGTCACATGGGTGAGAAAGGCGATCACATCGTGCCTGGTTTCCCGCTCGATCTCGTCGATCCGGTCCGGATCGAAGACGGCGTTTCCCCCGCGCTCCCAGATCGCCTCGGCCGCGCGTCGGGGAATGACGCCGAGGTCCGCCATGGCGTCGGCGGCGTGGGCCTCGATCTCGAACATGATGCGATAGCGGGTTTGGGGCGACCAGACGGCCGCCGCCTCGGGGCGCGCGTAGCGTGGGATCATGGCCCGCTTCTTATCCCGCGAGCGGCCGTTTAGGAAGTGTGTGCGCGGGCGGCGTCCGTGAGTTGGCGAGCGAGGCCGATGGAGCCGAGAAGATAGTGGACCGCCGCCCAGCCGTAGAAACAAACGGTGACGATGATCCCCTGCCGGGTGCCCAGGACGAGAGCGGTCTCGCACTGGCCCACGAGACCGGGGGGCGCGCCGGCGGGAGCCTCTCCGCCCGGGCATCGCACCGAGAAGGTTTCGGCGCCGGGGGTGTGGAGGAGGCCGGCGAGGCTCTTCCACACCGGCGCGCCTCCGGGGTGGGTGAAATGGAACTGGGCGAAGGCGTCGATCAGCCAGCCGGTGAACAGGGGACCGCCACCCAGAGCGATGATGTTGAGGAAGAGAAACAGAACCGCCGCCGCCGTCGCCCGCCGCCGCGTGTCGACCACGTTCTGGATCACGCCGAAGGTGGGACCCAGATAGGTGTAGGCGAAGGCGCCCGGGAGCAGGAGAACGAGCGCGGCCGATTTCCAGTCGAGCCGGCTGTAGGCGACGATGAAGATCGGCGTGGCGATGGCCAGGCCGATGGCCGGGACGAGGGCGCGCCATCTGGGGTGGGAGCGCGCCGCCCAGTCGGCGATGAACCCTCCGGCCACGGTCCCGATCCCCGCCGAAACCCCGCCGATCAGGCCGAAAATCAGCCCGACGGTGGCATAGTCCAGGCCGAACGCGCGATTGAAATAGGGCGGCGCGAACGCTCCCGCGCCATAACCGGCGAAGGAGGCGATGGTCACGCCAAGGACGATGTTGAGCACAGGCCAGCGGCCGAACAGGCTGGCGGTGACCTGTGCGAGTTCGCGAAACTCGTTCACCAGCCACGAGCCGTTCGCCGGGGACGGCGCCCGGACGGCCGCCGCCGTGGCCGGCGGCTCGGAATGCCCGCGCGGTGGCTCCCGGACGATGAGCTTGATGGCCAGGGCGAGAATGACGCCCGGCGCCCCCACGGCGATGAAGGCCACCCGCCAGCCGAACTTCTGGGCCAGCCAGCCGCCGGCGATGGCCCCGATCATTGCCCCCAGCGGGATGCCGAAAGCGTAGATCGAGAGGGCCGAGGCGCGGCGCTGTGGCTCGAAATAGTCGCTGATCAGGGAGTGGGATGGCGGAGAGCATCCGGCCTCGCCCACGCCCACGCCGACCCGCAGCGCCATGAGTTGGACGAAGTTGCCGGCCAGGCCGCACGCGGCGGTGAAGGCCGACCAGACCACCATGGCGATGGCGATGATCGACACCCGGTTCCAACGCTCGGCCAGCCGGGCGATGGGAACCCCCAGCAGGGTGTAGAGAATGGCGAAGGAGAGGCCGCCGAGCAGCCCCAACTGGGTGTCGGTGATCTTCAGGTCGACCTTGATCGCCTGGCCGATGGTGGAAATGATCGTCCGGTCAATGAAGTTGAAGGTGTAGGCCATCACCAGAAGGCCAAGGACGGCGCGTTTGTAGCCGGCGGAAAACGATGGGGCGCCGGCGCGCGCGGAGATACCGATCCCGGTCATTTCGTTCATCGCTGCCGTCTCCCCGCCGCGCGTGTGGTTTTTCACGGCGGGCGATTGTAGGCATGCGGCGCGCCCGGCGGCGCGACCTTTTTTTCAAGCGAAGAGAGTTGACGCGATGGAACTTCTGATCGGCGACAAGAACCTTTCGAGCTGGTCGCTCCGGCCATGGCTGGCGATCAAACACACCGGCGCCCCCTTCGACGAACGCCCGATCCGCCTGCGAAGTCTGTCGACCCACGACCAGATCGTCGCCGCGGGCTCGCCGACGGGGCTGGTCCCGGCTTTGAGGGACGGCGACATCGTCGTCGGCGACAGCCTGGCGATCTGCGAATACCTCGCCGAGGCTTTTCCCGAGGCCAGGCTGTGGCCGGCTGACAAGGCGGCGCGGGCGCTCGGGCGGGCGGCGGCGGCGGAGATGCACTCGGGCTTTCATTCCCTGCGCGGGGAATGCCCCATGGATATCGCCCTGCGCACCCGGATGGAGGTCGCCGAGGCCACCGCCAACGACCTTCGCCGGGTGGTGGCCTTGTGGAGCGGCCTTCTCAGCCGGTTCGGCGGCCCCTTCCTCCTCGGGGCGTGGTCGATCGCCGACGCCTTCTTCACCCCCGTTTCCACCCGCATCCGCACTTACGGCCTGCGCCTGTCGGACTATGGCGACACCGGCGCGGCCGGGGCCTATGGCGAGCGCCTGCTGCAAGCCCCCGAGTTCCGGGAGTGGGAGAAGGGGGCGCTGGCGGAGAAAACGTGATCTTGCCCGCTGGCGAGGGAGGATCCCTCAGAACAGTCCCAGCGCCTTGAAGCTGGCGACGCCCTCGCGTCCAACCACCAGATGGTCGTGGACCGTGATCTTCAGGGGGCGTCCGGCCTCGACGACCTGGCGGGTCATGTCGATGTCGGCGGCCGAGGGCGCCGGATCGCCCGAGGGATGGTTGTGGGCCAGGATGATGGAGCTGGCCGAAAGCTCGAGCGCCCGACGCATGACCTCTCGCGGGTAGACCGGGGCATGATCCACCGATCCCTCGTTCATGACCTCGTCGGCGATGAGCTGGTTCTTCTTGTCGAGGAAAAGCACGCGAAACTGCTCGCGCGGCGCGTGGGCCATGGCTACCCGGGCGTAGGCGAGAAGCGCGCTCCACGATGAGATCACCGTGCGCCGGGCGACCTCGCCTCGGCCCATCCGCGCGGTGGCCTCGTGGATCAGTTTCAGATCCAGGGCGAGGGCTGCGCCGACGCCCTTGACCGCCTTCAATTCCTCCATTCCCGCTCCCAATACGCCCGCGAGGCCGCCAAAGCGGCCGAGGAGGGTCTTGGCCAACGGTTTGATGTCGCCGCGCGGCAGACTGCGGGCGATGAGAAGCTCGAGCAGTTCGTAGTCGGGGAGGGGGAGAAAGCCGAGCGCGGCGCGGGCGCGAAGGCGCTCGCGATGGCCGGCGGCGTGGGCCGGGGCGGCGATTGGTTCCGACGCGGGCGCGAAGGCGCGCAAACCCGGAAGCGGTCCCTCGGCGACGTGGCTTCGCGGCATGGCGTGCTCCTCGCGCCCGAACAAACTAGGAACAAAAGGCGCGGGCCGCCAGCCTTTTTTTCCGCGTCCCGGGTCGGCGTGTTCGGCTTACCAAGATTTCACTTAGCTGGCCGCATCCGCGGGCGCATCCACGCGCCTCTATCCTTTGAGATGGCGGGGCGAGAGGCCTCTTCATTCTTCGAGAACAGGAGAAGACCATGTGGATGGAACATTTGACGGGAATGGTTTTGGGCATCGCCTTTTGGGCGACGATCGCGGCGATCGTTCTGGTGCCCCGCTACCTGCGTTCGCGAGATCGGGCCCGGATGCACGAAACCTTGCGCATCGCCTACGAGAAGGGCCAGCCGGTGCCCCCTGAACTCATCGCGGCGTTGCAGACCGATGCCGTCGCCCCGCGTCTGCCGACCGCCGAGCGCGATCTGCGGCGGGCCATCGTCCTGATTGCCGTCGGCATCGGCATGTGCGGGCTCGGCTACGCGCTGTGGTTCGGCCTGATGAGCGTCAACGATGTGGCCGCCTATACATCCGGGACCTCGGTGGCGGGGGCGGGCGCGATTCCCGGGCTGATCGGCGTGGCCTATCTCGTTTTGTGGCTCACCCGGCGCAACGCGCCCAAGGCGTGAGGCGCGGAGCGACGGGGGAACCTCATGGCCCAATCATCGCCCGGCGCCTTTGCCATGCGCGCCACGGCCCACGATCTGGAGCTGGTCGCCCTGGCGGCGGCCGGTGGCCGCGAGGCCTTCGGCGAACTGGTCCGCAGGCACGGCTCGGCGGTGCGTGGCCTGCTTCGCCGGATGGGCGCCGACGGCGCCTCGGCGGACGATGTGGCGCAGGACGCCTTCCTCGCCGCCTTCGAGCAGATCGCCGACTTTCGCGGCGAGGGCACCTTCGCCGGCTGGGTCAAGCGCATCGCCGCGCGCCTCTATGTCAAGCGCTGGCGGCGCGAGGCGCGGCGCGATCTCGCCGCCGAGGCCCTGGAGAGGGAGCGGCCCGCGGACATCCGGCAATCCGGCGCGGCGGATCGGATCGACCTGGACGATGCGCTCCGGGCCTTGAGCGGCGCCGAACGCCTGTGCGTGACCCTGTGCTACGGCGGCGGCCTCTCGCACGCGGAGGCGGCGAGCGCCTTGAATACGCCTTTGGGAACAGTCAAATCCCATGTCAAACGTGGTCTGGATAAACTCAAGGCCCGCCTGGCTCCGGTCCGGTCCGTGGGCGACGCGGAGAGCGATCATGGCTGACAGGACCTTCGAGATGGAACTCGACCGGATGTTCGGCGAGGCGCCGGCGATGGCCGACGCCGATGTGTTCACCAGCCGCGTGCTCGGCCGGCTCGACCGCGGCTGGAACCTGCGCCAACTCCTGATCGGCGGCCTCGGCCTCGCCGGGGGCGTGATCGGCGGCGCCCAGATCGTCGGCTCCGACGTGATCGGCCGGCTGACCGCGCTGGGCGCTCACTCCGACCGGCTCGTCTCCGCGCGCCTCGACCAGCTCCACGTCGCCGGTATTTTGCCCGACGGTGTGCTGGAGGCGTTGCCGGTCAACGGCGAAGCTCTGGTGATGTCGGCGGCCCTCGCGGTCCTCGCCGTGGGCTTTGCCGTCGTTCGCGCGGTCCGGGATATCTGAAGCGCCATGTCCGCTCATCGCGACGAGGCCGTCCGACGCATGACCGCGCCCGGGATAACCGCCCGCAAGGGGGGCGATCCCATCGTCTGCCTGACGGCCTACACCGCGCCGATGGCGGAAATTCTCGACGAGGCGTGCGACTTGCTTCTGGTCGGCGATTCGCTGGGCATGGTGGTCCACGGCATGGCCAATACGGTGGGCGTGACCATGGAGATGATGAGTCTCCACGCTCAGGCGGTGATGCGCGGTTCGCGCCGGGCGCTCGTCGCCGTGGACATGCCGTTCGGTTCTTACGAGGGAGCCAAAGAGATCGCCTACGCCAACGCCACGCGGCTGCTCAAGGAAACGGGCGCCGGTGCGGTGAAGGTGGAGAGCGGGCCGACCGTGCCCGAGACGATCGCCTATCTCACGCGCCGGGGTATCCCGGTGATCGGCCATGTGGGCCTGCGACCGCAGGCGGTGCTGACCGATGGCGCATTCCGGGCCAAGGGGCGACGCGGCGACGAGCACGCCTGTGTCGTCGCCGACGCCGTGGCGACGGTGGCGGCGGGCGCCTTCTGTGTCGTGGTCGAAGGCGTCGCCGAGGAATTGGCGCGGGAGATCACCCGCCAGATCGCCGTTCCCACCATCGGAATCGGCGCCTCCGCCGGCTGCGACGGACAGATCCTCGTCACCGAGGACATGCTCGGCCTGTTCGACTGGACACCCAGGTTCGTGCGCCGCTATGCCGACCTCAGAACCGACATCGCGGCCGCCGTGCGCGCCTACGCCGACGATGTCCGCGCCGGGACCTTCCCGGCCCGGGCGGAAACCTATTTCGCCACCGCCAAGAGGTAGCCGCGAGGGTCCCGCGTTCGACCGGAGTGTCAGAACCCGACGGCCAGACCACCGTAAACCGTGCGGCCGGGCGCCGGCTCGATGCCGTTCTGGAACACGCGGGAATAGTAGCGCGCGCCGGAGAGGTTGGAGACGCCGGCAGTGAGGCGGACAGAGCGGGTCAAGCGGTAGTCGCCGGCCACGTCGACCACGGTCCAGGGCGGGATCCTGGCCGGAACGAAGGCAGGAGCGATCGCCGGCTGGTCGGAGTCCTGGAAATATTGCGACGACACCGATTGGCCGGTGACGCTGATGGAATACACCCCGTCCTTGCGAAAGGTCAGCCCGTACTTGCCGATCGCTTCGGGAGCATAGGCGGGCCTCTTGCCGACCTGACCGGAGATGCGGCTGGCGGTGAAGCGGGCGTCGAGCAGGCTGAGGTTCGCGAAGGCGGTCAGGTGGCGTCCTCGCGGATCGCCGGCGAGGAAGTCCCAGGAGACTTCGCCTTCGAACCCGCGATGGCGGGTGTCGCCGCTGTTCCGGTTGACCGTGTCGGTGGGGCTGACGACGATGGTTTCGATGCGGTTGCGAAACTCGATCCAGAACAAGCCCACATCGTAGAACAGACCCGCCGCCGGCGTCCCGTGGACCCCCGCCTCCCACGAGACGCTCCGGGCCGGGTCCGCGAGATTGCCCGGTTGGAGGTTGGCGAAGGGGGAGGCGACGTCAAAGAACCGCAGCGGCCGATAGCCTTGGCTGACGCTGAAATAGGTTTCGTTGTCCTTGCCGAAATCGTTGCCTGCGCCAAGAGCGAAGAGGGGCACGGTTCGTCCGACCTGAACATCGGCCAAAGGGCGGGTGAGGAAGGGAGGACGCACGGTCTCGACCACACTCAGGGTCTCGTGTTCCAGCCGCGCGGAGGCGACCAGATGAAAGCGGTGAGGCAGACGAAACAGGCTCTCGGCGAAAAGCGATTCGTAGTTGCTTGTGCGCGCCTGATCGAGACGCGGCGTGCCGCCGAAGCGGTCGGGCGTCGCGGTGAGATCGGGGCTGGTCCACTGACGAAACGGCGCGTCGTCATGATAGATCACTCCGCCAAGGGTGAGGGCGTTGCCGCGTCCCCAGCGATCGACGGCGCGGATATCGAGGCCCTCGCTGCGAAAGAGCTCCGCCTGCAACACAGTGGTCGCCGGCGGCGGACGTCCGGGGCTTTGCGGGCCCGTGGCGCGGTTCGAGAGATCCTGATAAGCCGCCCACGCCTTGGTTTCGATGCGCCAGTGGCGGCCGAGGTCGAGCTCGTTTCCGAGGGTCACCGCATAGCGGCTGACCCAGTCGTGGTTGAACGGTGTCGGCGAGAACGTCGGATCTGCGAGGGACTGGTCGTAGCCGATCCGCCCCGGGTTCCCCGAGCTCACGTCGTAGAGGTGGACGGCGAGATACCAGAGCTGGCGGGCGTCGGGACGGTAGCCCAGATAGGCGTCACCCTGCGCCAGCCGCGAGGCGGCATTCGCCCGGCCGCCATCACCGCGCGCATAACCCGCGTCGGCACGAAACTCGACGGACCCACTCGTCCCCTCGACGACGTTGAACGTCGAATAGAGGCCGTTCGAGCCGCCGATCTGCTCGCTCGAGCCGGCGAGGGGCTGGCCGGGTTTGGGCCGGCGCGAGACGAGGTTGATCGCCGGCGCCGGCTCGGGGCCGTAGATCAGGCTGGAGCCGCCACGGATGAGTTCCACCCGCGACAGGCTTTGCGGCAGGGGAAAGTAATAGAGGGTGGGAAAGCCGATCCAGTCGGTGGCGATGGGCACGCCGTCCTGAAGAACCAGGACATATTCGGATTCCTGCGGGTTGCCGAGGCCGCGATAGCTGAGATTGAACTGGCCGGGGGTCCCCTGTTCGGAGACCTGCACCCCCGGCGTTCGCGCGAAGAGCTCACGCTCGTTGTTGTCTACAACCGTGGGAATCTCGTCGAGTTTGGTGACCGAGGTTCTCTTGGTCACGGTTATCCTCGTTCCGGCGACCTCCGGCAGAATGTGATCGAGCTTGGCCGGGGTGTCCTCGCGCCCGAAGACCACCACCCGGCCGACGGTCACCGGCGGCGCCTCCTGCGCCACGGCGGCGGGGGGCGCGAAGACGAGACACAGGGTCGCCACCCATTTACGAGGATTCACTCTGTCCGTCCCGGTATTCGGCCTTGGGCCTGATTTCTGAACCCATAAACCGGTGAATTCGGAGTCACACCAAAACGGTGGCGCGATTCAAGTCCCGAGGCGGCGCACTGCGGCACGCGGGACACGCCGGCGCTCGCCGCCAATGGCGATCCGACACAGGACGCGGCCCCCGACCAATGGCCAGGTGACCGCGTTTTAATTTTGGCCGGCGGTTTTCAGCGGGTAACAGTGCCGCGAGGTCGAGCAAATCGGGGGGGCGTGTTGAAACTGTCGCACATTGGGATCGGCCTCGCGCTGGCCGTGGCGGGCGGCGGGGCCATGGCCGCGACGCCAGGGCCGGGAACCGCCGACGAGGCGATCGCACGCCACATCGCCGCCCGCGGCGGCCTGGCCGCGATCCGCGCGATCACGACGGTGACCATGACCGGAACCATGCGGCCGGCGGGGTTCGACGCCCAGCTCGCCTGGCGCGAGATCGTCGAACGACCCGACAAGGTGCGTATCGACGCCACCCTCCAGGGCCTGACCGTGGTTCAGGCCTACGACGGTCGGAGCGGCTGGCAGATCCAGCCGTTTCAGGGGCGAAAGGACGCCGAAAGCGTCTCGGCCGACGACGCCAAGAGCCTTGCGGAAGAGGCCGATTTCGAGGGCGCCCTGGTGGGCTACAAGGCCAAGGGATCGACGGTCCGCCTGCTTGCGAACGAGGACATCGACGGGGCGCCGGCGATCGCGCTTCGGGTGGCGCTGAAGAACGGCGACGAACAGACATATTATCTCGATCCCGACGCTTGGCTCACCATCCGCGTCGTCACCCGCCAGATGCTGCGCGGGGCCGAAAACCTGACCCAGACCGACTATGGCGATTATGAAAAGGTCGACGGGGTGTGGTTCCCCTTCGAGGTCGCCTCGGGGCCGAAGGGCGCGACCGTCCAGCAGAGGATCACCTACGACAAGGTGGTGGCCAACGCGCCGATCGATCCGGCGCTCTTCGAGCGGCCGAAGAGCTCGGCCGCGACCCCCGCGCCCGGGGCCCCGGTCATCGCCGCTCCCGCGCCCCAAGCGCCGGTTCCGGCCCATCCCGAGGCGCGGGCCACGACCCCGCCCCCCGCCCGCTAGATGTCGAGGCCCGCCATGAAACTTTTTCTGAGCACCGCGGCGGCAGCCGTGCTGGCGACGACCGGGGCGACCGCGGCCTCGCGCGCCCAGGGTTCGGCGCCGCCAGGGTTCACCAGCGCGACGATCTCGGGTCTGGGCGCCCGCAACATCGGTTCGGCCGAGATGAGCGGTCGTATCTCGGCCATCGCCGCCCGGCGGGAGGCGGACGGCAAGACCACGCTTCTGGTCGGCGCCGCGTCCGGGGGAATCTGGAAATCGCAGGACGGCGGGACCACCTTCCGGCCGGTCTTCGACAAGCAAACCGCCCAGTCGATCGGGGCCATCGCGCTGGATCCCAACCATCCCGAGACCTATTGGGTCGGTACCGGCGAGAGCTGGATGCGCAATTCGGTCTCGATCGGCGACGGCATCTACAAGACCACCGATGGCGGCCAGACGTGGACCCGCATGGGTCTGGAAAACTCCGAGCATATCGCAGGGATCGTTGTCGATCCCGCCAACAGCGACATCGTCTATGCCTGCGTGCCCGGCCGGCTGTGGAGCGACAGCGCCGAGCGAGGCCTCTACAAGACCGCCGACGGCGGCCGTACATGGGCGCTGATCCTGAAGGGCGCCAACCTCTCCACCGGTTGTTCGTCGCTGGCGATCGATCCGAAAAATCCGGACAAGCTATTCGCCGGCATGTGGGATTTCCGCCGCACGGGCTGGTCGTTCCGCTCCGGCGGGGAGAATGCCGAGGCGCCGTCCGGCAGCGCTCTCATGGTCAGCGTCGACGGCGGGCGGACCTGGGCCGACGTCAAGGCCGGCGGCAAGTCCGGTCTTCCGCCCGGTCCGTGGGGCCGCGAGGCGGTGACCATCGCCCCTTCCGATCCCGATGTGGTCTACGCCCTGGTCGAGAGCCCGCGCAGCGCCCTCTATCGCTCCGACGACGGCGGCAAGACCTGGATCGAGCGCGACCGCAGCCAGAACATGGTCTGGCGTCCCTTCTATTTCGCCAATCTGATCGTCGACCCGAAAAATCCCGACCGGGTGTTCAAGACCGATCTCGAGCTGATCGCCAGCGAGGATGGCGGCAAGAGCTTTTCCGACGTCGCCGCCAGCACCCACAGCGACCACCATGCGGTGTGGATCGACCCGGTCGACACCAAGCACGTGATCACCGGCAGCGATGGCGGCCTGTGGATCAGCCACGACGGCGGCAACCGCTGGATCAAGTCCGACAACCTGCCGATCGGCCAGTTCTACCACGTGAGCGTCGACGCGAAGGATCCGTATCAGGTCTATGGCGGTCTTCAGGACAACAGCGCCTGGGTGGGCGACAGCGCCTATCCGGGGGGAATCACCAACGCCCGATGGGAAAACCTCGGCGGCGGGGACGGTTTCTGGGCGTGGCCCGATCCCGCCGATCCCGATGGGTTCGCCTATGTCGAGTCGCAGGGCGGCGAGGTTCTGCGGGTCAACCGCAAGACTCTCGAGCACCGCGACATTCAACCCAAATCCGACACCACCGAGAAGTTGCGGTTCAACTGGAACGCGCCGCTGGTCACCAGCCCCAACGAGAAGGGTACGATCTATATCGGCGCCCAATACCTGTTCCGCAGCCGCGATCACGGCCAGAGCTGGGACAAGATTTCCCCCGACCTGACGACCAACGACAAGGCCAAACAGAACCAGGAGGAGAGCGGCGGAGTCACCGTCGACAACTCCGCCGCCGAGACCAACACCACCATCTATGCGATCGGCGAATCGCCGAAGGCCGCGGGCCAGATCTGGGTGGGAACCGACGACGGCAATCTTCAGCTCACCCGCGATGGCGGCGGGAGCTGGACCAATCTGACCGCGAACCTGAAGGCGCCGCCGTTTTCGTGGGTGTCGTGGGTGGAGCCGAGCCCCTACGACGCGGCCACGGCCTATGTCGCGCTCGACCGCCACAGCTTCGGCGACATGGCGCCCTATGTCTATCGCACCGGCGACTATGGGCGCACGTGGACCCGGATCGTCACCCCCGCGCAGGGGGTCCGCGGCTTTGCCCATGTGATCAGGGAAGACCCGGAGCGCCCCGGCCTGCTCTATCTGGGAACCGAGTTCGGCCTGTGGATCTCGATCGACGAAGGCGTGCGATGGGCCCAGTTCAAGGGCGGCGACATGCCCGATGTCCCCGTGCGCGATCTCGCCTTCCAGACCCGCGACCACGATCTGGCGATCGCCACCCACGGACGGGGAATCTGGATCGTCGACGACCTCACGCCACTGCGCGCCCTCGACGCCAAGGTGCTCGCCCAGCCGCTTACCTTTCTTCCCTCGCGGCCGGTGCAGCAGCGAGTCGAGGCCAACGGCGGATGGTCGAACGGCGACGCCAAGTTCATCGGCGCCAACCCGGCCGATGGGGCGGTGATCGCCTACTACGAGCCGCATCGCCATCTGTTCGGCAAACTCAAGATCGAGGTGCTCGATCCCGCGGGCAAGGTGGTCGACACCTTGCCGGCGTCGAAGCGCCCGGGGATCAACCGCGTGGTGTGGTCGATGCATGCGCCCGCGCCGCGGGTGCCGCCCGCCGCCCAACTCGCGTTCGCCTCGGCTGAGGGTCCGCGGCTGGTTCCGGGATCCTACACCGCGCGGTTGACCAGCGGCGCGACGGTGCTCACCACGCCCGTCCCCGTGACCCTCGACAGGCGGGCGACCTTCAGCCTTGCCGACCGGCAGGCGCAGTTCGACGCCGCCGAGAAGGTCAGCGACCTGTTCGGTCGGATGACCGGCCTCGTCGCCCGGATCAACGCCGTGCGCCAGGGCGCCGATGCCGCGGGCGCGGCGCTGCCCCTCGGCGATGCCCTGAAAGCCCGGGTCGGGGAGGTCTCGGCCCGAGCGGACGTCCTGCGCAAGGAAATCGTCGCCACCAAGGAAGGCGGAGCGATCACCGGAGAAGAGCGGCTGCGCGAGCACACCGACGATCTGTATGGCGCGATCAATTCCTGGGAGGGCGCCCCGGCCGCCTACCAGCTCAAGCGCATCGAGGTTCTGGACGGCCAGTTGGCCGACATCGCCGCGCGTTTCGAGGCGTTGACGAGCGGCGAGCTCGCCGGCGTCAACCGCGACCTTGCCGCCCGCGGGCTCGCCCCGATCGCGATCCCGCCGGTCGCGGCGCTCACACCGGGCGCGCCCGGCGGGGGCCGTTCAGCCGAGGCGCTGGCCGGTTTCCGGCTTTCGTTGAGGCCGCAAATCGCGGCGACCGCGACGCGAACCGAGCGGGACTGACGCCCTCGCGCCTTTCGGCGACGGAAACCGCGTTCGCGATCGGTTGACATATGTTCGCCATTTGGCGACCGATATGCCATGTGAGCGCTTGGCGTCGGGCACGCTGTTTCCCGAGCGCGCGTTTTCACGTTTTGCCCAAGCCCTTGCGAGCGGCCATGGCCGCGGATGAATGAGTCTGTCGAAAGATGCGGGCTGTAATCCACATTGGTCTTCATAAAACAGGAAGTACATATATACAATATACTTGCGGGTTCAACGCAAAAAAATTGCTGAAATCCGGAATTTACTTTAAACCTATACTTGGTTACCCGGCTCATCACCGACTGGGTTCCACTACGTTGAGTGGTAACCTTAAGGAATTGCAAGCGATGTGCGATTCCGCCCGGGCGACGGGGGCCCATACCCTGCTCATATCCTCGGAAAACCTGGAAAACCTGTTGTTTTCACCTGGCATCGCGCTAGAAATGACTGATTTTCTCCGCGACCACGGTTGCGAAGAGATAATCTACGTATTGTATATCCGACAGCCTGGCGAGACGTTTTGGAGTATATATTCAGAACTTAGTCGTCATACCTACGTCGATCCCATGAGTATGTTACATTTGTGTTTGGTCAATGGTTACTGTGCCGTGCCGAACTATTATCGGCGCACGCC